>CAZQYO010000416.1:0-2240 GCA_964597415.1 uncultured Chitinophaga sp. | reverse complement strand
TATAGAAATTGCGATGAGTCACAGCAATCAATATGGCGAAGAATACTACAGCTTTGTAAACGGGCAGTACACCGTACAGGGAGGCACTCACCTTCAGGCTTTCCGCGAAGCGATAGTGAAAACCGTGCGCGATTTCTACAAAAAGGATTATGACACGGTGGACATTCGCGAAGCCATTTGTGCCGCTATTTCGGTGCGCATCCAAGAACCGGTTTTCGAGTCGCAAACCAAAACTAAATTGGGAACGGATAAACTGCATGGGGAAGAAAAAACCATGAAGCAGTTTGTACTTGAGTTTGTAAAAGAGAACTTAGATAACTACCTGCACAAAAATCCCGAAACAGCGGATGCCCTGCTAAAACGAATTTTACAAAGCGAAAGAGAGCGGAAAGAAATTGCCGGGATTAAGAAATTGGCAAACGACCGCGCCAAAAAAGCCAACATCCACAATAAGAAACTGCGGGATTGCCGGGTACATTTCAATGATGCCAAAGCTGAACAACGTTTAGAGACTACCTTGTTTATTACCGAGGGCGATTCAGCCAGTGGTTCACTCACCAAAAGTCGCAACCCCGATTTGCAGGCGGTGTTTTCACTTCGCGGTAAACCGCTTAATTGTTTTGGACTTACTAAAAAAGTAGTGTACGAAAATGAGGAGTTCAACCTGTTGCAACATGCCCTGAACATTGAAGACAGTATTGACGACTTGCGCTACAACAACATAGTGGTAGCAACCGATGCGGATGTGGATGGGATGCACATCCGTTTATTACTACTCACTTTCTTCCTTCAGTTTTTTCCTGATGTGGTGCGCAATGGTCATGTCAAAATTTTGGAAACGCCACTCTTTCGTGTGCGCAACAAACAGAAAACAATTTATTGCTATAACGAGGAGGAAAAGCAAGCGGCTGTGAAGGAGTTGAAAGGCCACCCGGAGATTACCCGTTTTAAAGGCTTAGGAGAAATTTCTCCCGAAGAGTTTGAAGGCTTTATAGGGGATGACATTCGCCTAAGTCCGGTGATTGTTGAAGAGAAAGAAGTAAAGGGTTTGCTGGAATATTACATGGGCAAAAACACCCAAGAGCGACAGGAATTTATCATCAACAATCTGCGAATAGAGAAAGAAGAAGTAAAGAATACGGAACCGGAAGTTATTGAAGAAGTAGGCGCATAGAGAAATAAATCACACGGAAGCGGCAACGAACAAAAGGCAGAGGTATAAAAGCCGTTGTGATAAAAAATTAGGCAGATGAAAAAGAAAGACAAAGACAAATTTGATCCGGAAGCAAACACTGAACATGCCGATGAAACCGTGCATGTGGAGGAGATGTTTCAGAACTGGTTTTTGGATTACGCCAGTTACGTCATTCTGGAACGGGCAGTACCGGCCATAGAAGATGGATTAAAACCGGTGCAGCGCAGAATACTGCACGCCCTGAACGAAATGGACGATGGGCGCTTCAACAAAGTGGCCAACGTGATTGGGCAAAGTATGCAATATCACCCTCACGGGGATGCAAGTATTGGCGATGCCCTGGTGAACATGGGACAAAAGGAATTGCTATTTGATACCCAGGGAAACTGGGGCGATATACGCACCGGTGACTCTGCAGCCGCCTCGCGTTACATCGAAGTGCGTCTTTCAAAATTTGCAAAAGATGTCGCCTTTAACGATGCCACTACCGAGTGGCAGTTGTCCTATGATGGGCGAAAACGCGAACCTATCACCCTGCCCATGAAGTTCCCTTTGTTGCTCTCGCAAGGGGCAGATGGCATTGCCGTAGGACTTTCTACCAAAATACTTCCACACAATTTTATTGAGTTGTGCGAGGCAAGTATTCATTATCTGGAAGGGAAACGTTTTCGTTTGTTTCCCGATTTTCCTACCGGTGGTTTTGTGGATGTGAGTGAATACAACAAAGGCGAGCGCAGTGGCAAGGTGAAAGTACGCGCCAAGATTGAAGTGGTGGACAAGAAGACTTTGGCTATTCGCGAAATTCCCTTTGGCACCACCACCGGCAGCTTAATCGAAAGCATATTGAAGGCGCAGGACAAAGGGAAAATCAAAATCAAAAAGATAATAGACAACACGGCTAAGGAAGTAGAGGTATTGATTGATCTCGCTCCCGGCAGCGATCCGGATGTGACCATTGATGCCTTGTATGCGTTTACCGATTGTCAAAACTCCATCTCGGTAAATGCCTGCGTGATCGTAGAAGACAAGCCGATGTTTTTAACGG
>CAZQYO010000415.1:0-2242 GCA_964597415.1 uncultured Chitinophaga sp. | reverse complement strand
TACTCTTTTTGCCGGTTTGCAGCAGGTGCATAATATTATGAAGAGTCGTCAGGATTGGGAAGCAGCAAAGTATGATCAGGAAGACATGAAGAATACGGTGACCTTAAATATTACCACTGCTTTTTTGCAAATTATGACTAATAAAGAAGTGTTGACAGTAGCACAAAACCAAAAGAAAACTACCGAAACACAATTAGAAAATATAGAGCAGCGTGTAAAGGCAGGAGTGTTGCCCGAAACTAATTTGTTGGACATGCAAGCGCAGTTGGCGCGTGACGAATCCAATATCACGAACGCTAAAAATGGCTATGACTTGGCGGTGTTGGCTCTGCGTCTTTTATTACAATTGAAACCCGAAGATGCTTTTGAGCCGATTATCCCGGAATTGCAAAGTGAGGTAACTGATAACATGAGTGAATCAATGGCACTGAGCACCTACAATACGGCAGTGCTCACACAGCCGTCTATCAAAGCGGCAATGGCGCGAATGAGAAGTGCAGAGTTCAGCCGAAAAATTGCAGTGGGTGCTTTAAGCCCCACCATTACTATGTCGGCCAGTTTATACGACTATTACACCAACCAGCAAAAACAATTAGATACTTCAGTCAATGACTATTTGGTTATCCCTTTAAAGAAGCAGTTTACCGACCAGTTTCGCAAAAGCGTTTCCATCACTTTGGGTATTCCAATTTTCAGCCGTTGGCAAAGGGTCACCAATATTCAGAACGCGAAAATTCAATACGAAAACTCTAAACTGCAATTAGAAAGCAGCAAGAACTCTCTGATGCAGACGATATACGAGGCCGATGCCAGTGCGCGGGCAGCGGCTGAGTCCTATCTTTCCAGCAAAAAAAGTTATGATGCTGCCAAGCGAGCTTTTGATGCGCAAGAAAAGCGATACACCGCTGGAGCCTCCTCCAATCTCGACTACCAAACCGCAAAAAACAATTTAGCTACGGCTGAAAGCGACATGATAAAAAATAAATACACTTACGTGTTTCGTTTAAAGGTGCTAGACTTTTATCAAGGCAAGCCAATTACCCTAAACCCGTAAACCACAAAACAATATTCAGATGAAGAGTAATCGTATAATATGGATTTCAGTATCGGTGCTGGCTGTTCTGTTAATAGTAGCCGTGGTAGGAAAGAAAAAAGGATGGATTGGCAAAGGGGAAACCCTTCAGGTAGCTGTAGATAAAGTGGCCAAGCGCTCGTTGATTGAAACGGTGACCGCGAGTGGAAAAATAAATCCGCATACCGAAGTGAAATTAAGCTCTGAAGTATCGGGCGAGGTAATTCAGTTAAATGTAAAAGAAGGAGACTCTGTAAAACGCGGACAGTTGTTGGCGGTGGTGAATCCCTCTATTTACGAAGCGGTGGTTACTCAAGCTGATGCGAGTGTCAATCAGTTCAAAGCTAATTTGGCCAGTGCAAAGGCCACCGTTATTCAAGCGCAGGCGGCTCAAGACAATGCGCAGCGAAACTTTGACCGGAATAAACAACTACATGATGGCAAGGTGATTTCCGATGCCGAGTTTGAGGCCGCCAAATTGCAGCTCGATCAGGCACAAGCTAATTTTCAAACAGCCACAGAGCAGGTGAATGCTGCTACCTTTAGTGTGAAAAGTGCTGAGGCGCAGATGAAGCAAGCACAGGACAATTTGCTCAAAACAAAAATCTATGCTCCCATTAACGGCACTATTTCTCTCGTCAATGTAAAATTGGGAGAACGGGTAGTCGGCACTGCTCAAATGGCGGGGACTGAAATTATCCGTATTGCGGATCTGGAAAATATGCAGGCAGAGGTGGACGTGAACGAGAATGATGTGTTGCGAATTTCGCTGGGCGACACAGCCGATATTGAAGTAGATGCCTACATAAAGCGAAAATTTAAAGGAGTGGTTTCTGAAGTTTCTTATTCGGCTACTAACACCATTAATCAGGCTATCAGCACCTCGCAGGCCACTAATTTTACAGTGAAGATTCGCTTGCTCAAAGATTCGTATGCCGATTTAATTAGACCTGAATTGGGTAAAAAATTTCCCTTCCGCCCAGGCATGTCCACCACGGTAGATATTAAAACAGAGTCGAGAGATAATGTGCTGACGGTGCCCATTCAATCGGTAACCACTCGTGAGAAAAAAGACATCAAACAGGAGGATGCTGACTACGCTAAAACCGAACAAGCAAAGAAAAAGGCAGTAACAACGAGCTCTTGAATAGAGATAAGCACAATAAGAAA
>CAZQYO010000414.1:0-2248 GCA_964597415.1 uncultured Chitinophaga sp. | reverse complement strand
TCATCATGTCATGTCCAGCTTCTTCGTGTTTGGAGGTAATTTCAGTTCACTTGTATTCTCCAAAGTGTAAAAGATTATGTTCTACATCCATCAAACTTCCTGCATATCTCATCAGCCGACCTACCACGAGGTGGACTTAGAAAACCTGAACCCCTCTCAAAACAACCAACTCTTAGCCGTTGAACCTAAATACAGCAACATACCCATAGGGCAGTTGCGCAGAATGGGGCGCGCCCTGCGGATGGGCGTAGGCACCGGTATGCAGTTACTGGATCAAAACAAAACAGACGGCATTATCATAGGCACAGCCAACAGCGGCATCGAGGACAGCATCACCTTTTTGAATCAGATTATTGACTACGAAGAAGGACGCTTAACCCCCACCAATTTTGTGCAGAGCACCTTTAACGCTATTGCCGGACTGCTGGGCATGATTACTAAAAACACCGGCTACAATGCCACACACGTGCATCGCGGGCTGGCGTTTGAAAACGTAATGCTCGATGCCATTATGCGACTGAACGAAAACCCAGGGCACACTTACCTCATTGGAGGGGTGGACGAAATATCGGTGCGCAACTACCGCATGGAAGCGATGGCCGGCTGGTACAAAACCGAAGCCGTTTCTAATCTGGATTTATACCAAACCGATACTCCCGGTTCATTGCCGGGCGAAGGCGCGGCCATGTTCATCGTAAATAAGCAACCACAAGGAGCCATCGCCAAGCTGACCGCCCTGCAATTGCTCAACGTGCTCGAACCCGAAGCCGTAGCTGCACAACTCACCCAATTTATTCAACAGCACTCCTCCCCCGCCAATCCCATTGACCTGTTCCTCTCAGGCGAAAATGGCGATCAGCGATTCCTCAAATACTACACCGCCTGCGAAAAACTAATCCCCGCCACGGCCACCCATGCCCGCTTCAAACATCTAACGGGCGAGTTTCAAACCGCATCGGCTCTCGCCCTTTGGCTGGCCTGCCATTTCCTGCAATCGCAACACCTCCCCTCCCACGCCATCAAAGAGCTGGGAACGACCCAAGCCTGGAATCGCGTCTTAGTGTACAATAACTATCACGGAGAGCAACACAGCTTTATGATGATAGAAAGAGTAGCCGCATACGAGTAATCCAACGTTCGCGGCAGTGAGTGAATACAAATTGCTTTTTACTCTCTTTCATTGCCGATGTAGAATAATGAATAACGAATTTCGAATATCGAATGGAAACTTATTCTCCGTAGGGTCTGTCGCAGACGACCCTGCTGTTTAGGAACGAGCGGATGCTCGAGGCAGTGGGGTGGTTATAGTACACAAAGGCATAAATACAAAACGGAAGATTGCTTCAACATTTGTTCTGATAGATTGTAATGGAAACTGTTTCGCAAAGACAAAACTTTTTTAGAGGTTCTCCATAGCCGATGCAGAATAATGAATGACGAATAGCGAATGAAAACTTGGAATAAAAGATTTGTCCTCAAATGGCGCTACAGCACATACGCCCGTGGGAGAGTGATGCGCTCCGAGAGGGCGCAGTAAGGCGCCAAATATTTTTAATCTTGCTGTTTATTAAAGTAACCCTTTCCATAAGGGGTATTCGGGTGAGCGAAATCTATTTTACTACGAGTTCATACAAAAAAAGTAATCTCTCATTTTTGCATTTGGCTTGGACAGAAACGTTTCTTCGCTTCTTGCCATTTCAATTTTGATACATTCACGCGGTCATAAAAAAAAAACGATTAGATGAAACAAGCAGTATTGCTATCCCTACTTCTCCCCTTCACCTTCTGTTCATTTTCACAAAGCAATATTCAACTACTGAGCCACTTCACTTACCCAAGCGGGGTAGAGTGCAGCAACCTCACCGGCTATGCCGACAGCAGCGGACATGAATACGCTTTGGTAGGCAATACGCAAGGTCTTTCGATTGTTGACATTACCAATCCGGCTGCTCCCAACCAGTTGTTTTTAGTAGCAGGTGCTACGGGGCAAAACGGGGCATGGCGCGAAGTGCGGGAATACAAAGGCTACGCCTATGTGACCACCGAACAAAACAGCGGATTGCAGGTAGTGGATCTTCATTATTTGCCCGATAGTGTGCCGCATCATCTGATTAATCCGGGAGGCATGCACACTTCGCACACCATTTTTATTGATGAAAACGGAATAGCTTATGTAAACGGCACAGACAAAGGGCAACTTTTCTTAGACTTGAATGCCAACGCTTGGAATCCTCCGTTACTCGGAAAG
>CAZQYO010000413.1:0-2268 GCA_964597415.1 uncultured Chitinophaga sp. | reverse complement strand
GCCTCTGAGCCTAATTCTTTAGCCGTCCAGTAATCCATCGTGATGTATTCGGGCAAGTGTACCCCGAGACCCTGAAGAAGAGTAGTAAAGTAGTCGCTCCACGAAATGGCCACCGCAATATTCCCAATGGCGTATTCCATCAATAAGTCCCATCCTATAATCCATGCAATAATTTCTCCAAAAGCCACATAAGAATACGTGTAAGCACTTCCACTCACGGGTACTAAGCTGGCAAATTCAGCATAGCAGAAAGCGGAAAAGCCACATGCCACAGCAACAAAAAGGAACAGTAATATAATGCCGGGGCCTCCCTCAAAACTCGCTTTACCGATAGTTGAGAAAATTCCGGCTCCTACAATAGCGGCTATTCCAAATGCCGTTAAATCTCGAACTCCGAGTGTTTTATTAAGACCAATTTTTATTTCGCTGTCTCCGTATCCTTCCGAAGCATCCTGTAATACTTTGCCTATTTCTTTCTTTCTGAAAATATTGTTCATAGAGGATAATATGGGTTTTACTGTTGCGGTTAAATATAAAAAAGCTGTGAATGAATTAAGAAAAGCAGAAGTGATGGATTGAACAATAACTGCTAAACTCGCATTCGATGAAATACAATTTTATAACGATAGAGGGCACTATAGGAGCCGGCAAAACCACTTTAGCCCAAAAGCTGGCGGCTGATTTTAACGGCCACCTGATTCTCGAACAATTTGAAGAGAACCCCTTTTTGCCTAAGTTTTACGAAAATCCCGAAAGACATGCTTTTTCGGTGGAACTGTTTTTTATGGCCGAGCGGTTTCAGCATTTAAAGAAATTGCAGACGGAAGGGGATATGTTTTCATCTTTTACTGTCTCTGATTTTCTATTTCAGAAGAGTCTCATTTTTGCCAATCAAACATTGAACGCAGATGAGGCAAAACTGTATCGTATGTTGTTTGACATCATTCATCCCAGTTTGCCAAAGCCCGACTTAGTGCTTTATCTGTACGCTCCGGTTGATAAATTGATGGAGAATATTAAAAAACGCGGAAGAGAATATGAGCAACAAATTAAACCCGAGTATCTGGAAAGGATTCAGGCCGCTTATCTGGATTATTTTAAACAGCAACCTCTCTCGCGGGTCATTTTGCTGAATAATGCCCATCTGAATTGGGTAGCGCGAAAAGAGGATTACGAAAAGGTGGTAGCTATTTTGCAAGAGGATTTTAAGCCGGGATTGCACTACATCTAAAAACAAAAAGCCCTGTGCGAGCAGAGCTTTTGTTTGTCATAGTGACCCCGAAGGGATTCGAACCCCTGACCCACAGCTTAGAAGGCTGTTGCTCTATCCAGCTGAGCTACGGGGCCTTGTTACTTGTAGGCAACCTTTTTAGTGGAGGATAAAAAATGTCGCCATTCTTTGAGGGCGCAAAAGTAATTTTTTCAGCCATTTTTATAACTATTAACCCCCACAAAACGATATAAGCACAATGTTTTTCTAAATTCGATTTATGCAACGCGAGATACTATCCATTAAGAGAAAGGCTTTACGAATTAATTTAGATGAAAGCATATACGGCACCTTTGCAGAGATTGGAGCGGGGCAAGAAGTGGTTCGCAATTTCTTTCAGGTAGGTGGTGCTTCGGGCACTGTGGCAAAGGCCATGAGCGCTTACGATATGACTTTTTCAGATGCGATATACGGCACTGAAGGCTCGGGGCGGTATGTGAGCGAACAGCGCTTATGCAAAATGCTCGATCATGAATTTGAGTTGCTGATTCAGCGGCTTTATGATGAAAAATATAGTCGCAAGCGATTCTTTGTGTTTGCGAATACTTGCACTACTCTCAACTATCAAAAGACAAACGACCCACACGGTTGGATGGGAGTTCGCTTTCAACTTCAGCCACATGGCGAACCAAATGAAGTGATGATTCACGTTCGTTTGAAAGGAGTGGACAGCCTCTATCAGCAACGCACTATTGGCGGAGTGGGCACTAATCTTCTTTTTGCGTGCTTCTGGTATTTTGATCAGCCGGACGATTTCATTGACTCCTTACTCGATAATCTGAGTACCGATCAGGTAGAGATTGACATGATTCGCGTAAAAGGACCGGGCTTTAAAGATGTAGATAACCGGCTGCTCGCTTTGAAATTAGTTCGCAAGAAATTTACAGACGGCACCATTTTCGGAGCTAATAAGGAAGTGTATCAGCCCAAAGATATTCTGTACAAGAAAGATATTCTCTGCCTTCGCGGAAGATTTCGCCCGGTTACAAAGGTGAATC
>CAZQYO010000412.1:0-2299 GCA_964597415.1 uncultured Chitinophaga sp. | reverse complement strand
GCACCATCGGCAGCACTGGCTGAAACCTCTCAATGCTCTCTCCGGGCGCATCCTGCCCGAGGCAATCCAGATACGATTCATGAGCATCCAGACCTCGTTCATTTCGGGAATCTCTCTCATCGGCGAACCGACTCCCTTTCTCGGGGCAGTGGCCTTGAGTTTCCTAGCTTGGTCCTCCTCCCTTTTCACCTACTATCTCGGCTTTCTTGCCTTCGGTTTTCCCTTCGGGCTTCCGGAACTGATTCTCCTGGTGACCGGTCTGGCCTTAGGTGCCATGATTCCCTCGAGTCCGGGCATGATCGGAATTTTCCAATTCTGCTGTCTTCTCTTTACCCTCTCTTATCGCCGTTACTTTAAAATAATTGCTTAGTGCATTTACAGATTTGGTCCCTACTCCATTTAGACCTACCGATTTCTGAAATGCTTTGCTATCATACTTCGCACCGGTATTTATCTTACTCACCACATCTACTACTTTTCCCAATGGAATACCGCGTCCATAGTCGCGAATGGTAACCTGATTCTTTTCAATTGTAATCTCTACCGTTTTACCGTAACCCATGGTAAACTCATCAATACAATTATCCAGTACTTCCTTTACCAATACATAAATACCATCGTCAGGCGAAGATCCATCTCCCAGTTTACCAATGTACATACCCGGGCGCAGGCGAATATGCTCCTTCCAATCAAGGGATTTGATGCTGTCTTCGTCGTAATCAAACAGGTCTCTTTCTTTTACTGCCTTACTCATTAATTTTCAGTTGTTATAAAATCTTTCAATAATTCGCAATCTAATTATTCGTTTTGCACAAAAATCAATTTTTCGCTGTACAGACAAATATAACTCCATGCAACTGCCAGCCAAATTTGTAGTTATTAACCCCTGTGGAAAATAAAATTCTTATTATTCATCTTCAACATTGGCCCTAAAAACATTTTTTGCATTTAGTATTTTCAATTACCAAATTGATATGCTGCAGCAGATTTCAATACCCATATTTACAAATACATAATATTTCCAATTCGCAATGCCAAGCTACAAACCAAATCTTTGAAACTGGGAAGAAATACAATAAGCTGAAAATCAGACCAAAAAAAGTGATTAATCTTTTAAGCGTTTTTATAATTTTTCAAACCCCGAAAAGCTTAAATTTGACGTCTTGCACTTTAGAATTTTCAAGATTTTTTTTACGAACCGGTTAAAAAGAAAGGAGGATTTATGTATTCGTATGATTTATTGGAAAAAGGATGTTACTATTTGGTAAAAGAAAAAATGGATGCCAATATTACACTAATCAAAGTTGGACTGATAACCGACCATTGTTTATTTATACATCGGTACGACAATCCTGAAGCTACCAGCTGGAATTTGAAAAGGGATATGTTACATGAGATTGTTGAATGCCTGAGCGATGATAAAGTAAAGGAATGGGAAGCACAGTATAAAGGGCTCCATTTCCCTTTTATGGAAGATGGAGATGATGAATAAACTTCTGAAAAAATATTAATTCAAAAATAAATCCCGTTTCGCTTTTGCCAAACGGGATTTATTTTTTATGTCTGAAATAATTAAGCGGTAACTTTTCCTTTCACCTTAGCTATCACTTCTTCAGCAATATTGGCAGGTGCAGGACTGTAGTGCGAAAACTCCATTGTTGAAGATGCACGACCAGAGCTTAATGAACGCAACTGTGTTACATATCCAAACATTTCGCTCAATGGTACTTTTGCCTTAATCACTTGTGCATTGTTTCTACTATCCATACCTTCCATCATACCACGACGGCGGTTCAAGTCGCCGGTTACATCTCCCATGTATTGGTCAGGCGTTACTACTTCTACTTTCATGATAGGCTCCAGCAAAACAGGTTTTGCCTTTCTAGCCGCTTCACGAAAACCTTGCTTGGCGCAAAGTTCAAATGACATAGAATCGGAGTCCACCGCGTGGAAGCTACCATCCGATACACGTATTTTCATATTGGCTACCGGATAGTTGGCCAATACACCCGTTGTCATTGACTGCTCAAAACCTTTTTGAATAGCCGGTACAAATTCACGAGGGATAGAACCTCCAAAAAGGTCGTTTACAAACTGATAATTTTTATCAGGATTTTCAGCCTGCCATTCTGCATCTACCGGTCCCAGATTGAAAACTATATCGGCAAACTTACCACGGCCACCCGTTTGCTTTTTCAAAGTTTCGCGGTGTTCAATAGTAGTTGTAAATGCTTCTTTATAGGCCACCTGAGGTGCTCCCTGATTTACTTCTACTTTAAACTCACGACGCATACGGTCA
>CAZQYO010000411.1:0-2324 GCA_964597415.1 uncultured Chitinophaga sp. | reverse complement strand
GAAAACCGATTCAGCAAGTCATTAAAATTATTTCTGGTGAGCGAATGAAACATTTAAGAAAGTGTTGCGGCAAATGTAACAGAATTCAAAAACACGGATTATCATTTTTGCTCAACAGGCACACTTATTCTATAGTCATTCCTCACAATTCTCCACATCCAATTTTTCATTCTCTATGGTCCTGCTCCTATAAAACCCTCTTTGCAAATAATATCTTTGCCGTTTCCCATTCATGGCTCATTCATCATGGCATACGAAATCAATACCGATGCAGGAATTTGAAAAACTATGGGATTATAATGATCCCACCGCTACTGAAATAAAGTTCAGAGAGCTATTGCCGGACTATCCGATTGAAAAAAACTTATCCGGTTTTCTTCAACTAAACACTCAAATAGCCCGCACCTACAGCCTCCGCGAAATGTTTGACAAAGCACATGACTTATTAAATGAAGTGGAGTCCCGTCTGCCTGCTACAAAGGAGGTAGCACATGTGCGCTATTTTCTGGAGCGCGGTCGAACGTTCCATTCCTCCCGAAAAAGCGCAGAAGCAAGAGCCGCATTTATACAAGCAAAACGGATAGCCGAGGAATTGGGGGAAGATTTTTACGCTCTGGATGCCCTCCACATGCTGGCGATTGCCGCACCTCCCGAACAAGCCATTGTACTTAATGAAGAAGCGGTGCTGAAAGCAGAAACTTCTGTAGAACCACGGGCTAAAAATTGGTTGGGCGCAGTGTATAACAATCTGGCTTGGGCCTACTTTGACAAAGGCAAATACGAAAAGGCACTCAGTGTATTTTTGCGCGCTCTTAAATGGAGAGAAGAGAAACAATCAGAACGGGAAATACGAATTGCCAAATGGTGTGTGGGCCGAACTTTAAGGGCAATGAACAGAATTGATAATGCTCTCACCATTCAGTTAGGCTTGCTGGAAGAAATGGTAAATACCGACCATCCGGATGGCTACGTGTATGAAGAATTGGCTGAACTCTACCTCGCAAAAGGGGAAGAGATTTATAAAATGTATTTCGGTTTGGCTTACCATAGCCTCCGGGAAGATGCCCGGCTCTTGCGCAATGAAAAAGCCCGCTTAGACAGAATGCTCGAAATGAGCAGATGATTGGTGCCGCTAATTTTCGCCATTGGGCGCTTGTAAAATACCGTAGATTAAAGCGATAGCCTCTCCACTTAACAAATGACTTCGAGCTTTCGCATGGCTGACTTTCTCTATTTAGTGGTCTGACGGCTTAGAATCGTCCACCTCTATCACTACAGCCGGAATTGAATAAAACTGACGAGGATTGAGAGGAGTAATACGTGTCAACTCCTTTTAAGAATAGCTGCTAATCCTGCTTTTGTTATCTTAAAGGGAAACATTGTTACCTTAAAAGGAAATACTGTTATCTTAGAAGGACAACTTCTTAGCCTCTAAAGCAATAAGTTAGATCTCCGCTAACCTCAGCCTAAAGCCAAGTCTAAGCCAAGCGGCCAAAGTCAACACTAAATCCACCGTTTTGCAACGGGGATGAATCTTTAGGGACTACCCTCTTAGTTTTTGAAATCTTTCGGCTGTTGTCGAAAATCACTTTTAGCTGTTTAAAATAAATTGTGCCATTTCTTCACTTGTGAGCGAAATCCTTACATTTAACTCATTGACACATCTAACTAATATGAGAAAAATTTACCGGGCACTCTGCTTTGCTATTTTCATTTGTTTCAGCGCTTCGCTTTTTTCGCAAGTAGTCATTAATGAATACTGCGCTTCTAATAAAGGCAACTACAGCAGCGGGGGAAAGTACTATGACTGGGTGGAACTATTGAATACCACCGCGTCTTCGGTCAATATAGGAGGATGGTATTTATCGGACAACAAAAATAATCCTACCAAATATCAGGTGCCGGCAGGGGTTACTATCCCGGCAAACGGTTTCCGCATTTTTTTGTGCTCTAACCGCAACACTTTTGCCAACGGACAGTATCATACTAATTTCAAAATTCAGCAGTCCGATACTTCGGAAGAAATATTGCTGACTACTTCTCTGTTAGTGCGCATAGATTCAGTGAAGGTATTTCCCTGCGACAGCAACGACTCGCGCGGAAGAACCACCAACGGAGCGAGTACCTGGAGTGTGTTTACCAAAGCCACTCCCAATGCTTCTAACAACTCCCAAACGGCCTATTTGAATTATGTGCCTAAACCGCAGCTCAGTGTTCCTGCCGGTTTTTATACAAGTGCGCAGTCTGTGGCTTTAAGCTGCGTGCAGCCCAATACTACTATTCGCTATACCACCAATGGAGCTACCCCAACCATTACCTCCACT
>CAZQYO010000410.1:0-2331 GCA_964597415.1 uncultured Chitinophaga sp. | reverse complement strand
ACCCGGTAGAGATTAACCGCAGGTAAAAAAAATGAACTCAGAAAAAGTAATACAGCTATAGGTGGCTTTACGGCAAACACCATCATCATCAACAATGCGGCAATCGGGTAGCGATAAAGTGATTGACTCTTTCTTTCCGTTGAAAGTAGATATACGTAAGCTCCTATAAAAGTAAACAGCAGTTGCTCTTTTAAAGGACCGGACCCCCAGAAAATGACAGAAGGAATAAAAAACAAAGCGAACAAAGGCAGCTTTGGCCGCTCCCGAAAAAACGGAATGAGAGATTTTAGCAGGGCTGTCAAACCTATAAAGGCCGCCATGTTCATGAATAAAGTATTCAGGTATATATTATATCCGGAGAGATAATTGAGCACTACGTGAACCCGGATTATAAAAGTATTGTCGGTGACCATGTCGTGTGAGGGATGGCTGAAATACTGTGTTCGTTGCAGATAATGAAACACCCCCGGCTCACTGATTCCAATGCCACTAATAATTTTGAGCCAGGCTAATGGATTCTTCCACAACACATCGGATATAATCAGACTGTCGTTAAAGTAGCGATATACGTCTGCTTTGGCAGTGTCAGTATAATAAAAGGTGTACACCGCTATTAGGATAGCTCCACCCATTACTTTCAACAGAAACGCCACAATCAATAGCCAAGAGCTAATTCCCTCGATGCGAAAAAACTCCCACTGGGAAATAATCCGTAGAAAAACCAATAAGTAAATTATATACAGCGCAACAAGAACAAGAGCCATCATAGAAACTCTAAAGTCTGAAAATCTTTCAAAGGTTCTTAATTTGCTTCAAAGATTCGAATTGCAACGGCACATCATCAGCACTATTTTTACTCGGGGAACTTCCACTTTCCTGAACTTCATTATTACCCTCGTGATTGCCCGTCATGCCGGGCCGGTAGTGAAGGGCGATGTAACACTATTGATTACTACCTTCTGGTTCATCATCTTTTTCAGTAATATACTTGGCGGACAAATATTGGTATATGTGATCCCCCGCAGCAAATTAGAAATGTTGATCGCCCCGGCTTACACTTGGGCCTTCTTTATTTCATGCGTAGCATTTATCGTTCTCCACTTTAGCCACATTCTTCCCGATAACATTATCTTCCCGGTAACCATCATTGGTTTCCTCTCTTCCATCACCGTCATTCATCAATCTGTTTTTCTTGGTAAGAAACAGTTTTTTACGGCTAATCTGATGTCCCTTTTACCGCTGCTGCTTCAAACGATTGGCGTGGTTATCTGTTTTTATCTGTTTAACATTAATAACTCATTCGGCTACATATACGCCACTCTATTTTCACTTGGCGTTACCATTATAGCCGGTGGGTATCTGATACGGGAACACCTCCTTTCTACTACATTCAGCAATGCTTTATTAAGTCGCGAATGGAGAAGTCTGCTCTATCAGGGAGCCATATACCAAACGGTAGAAATTCTGCAACTCTTGAACTTGCGCCTCTACTTCTTTCAATTGGGCTTGCAGCAAGGCAACAGGTATCTTGGGATATATTCCACAGGAATTTTCGTACTCGAAGCCGTATGGATTATTCCCCGTAGTATCTCCACTATTCATTATGTCAATATCAGTCATTCCGATAAAATTCAAAACGAAGCGCACCGCACAGTTCGGCTGCTGCAAGTCAGTTTGGCACTAAGTGGCGCGGCACTGCTCGTATTGTGGTTTGTTCCCTCCGAAGTATATGCAAAGGTGTTCGGTCATGGTTTCCGCGATGTGCGACACAGCATCCGTTTTTTGTTCCCGGGCATATTGGTGTATAACCTGTGGATTATCATCAGCAGTTTCTATTATGGCACGGGCAACTATAAGCCACTGCTCATCTCCAATGCGTTGGGAGTTATTTCCCTCCTTTTTTTCAGCCGTTTGCTGATACCTGATTACGTGATGAGCGGTGCGGGATTAGCCGCCTCTCTCTCTTTCTGTGTGTCAGGTATTTCGCTGGCGGCATTGTTTAGCGTTGGAAATCGTATTCCATTAAGGGAATACCTAAACCTTCAGTCACTTTGGGCCACCTTTCTACAAATACGAAAGCAGTTGATCCGCACTAAAAAATAAAAGACCGCCTTTTCGTTAAACCAAGATTAAAAATAGTTGGCGCCTTGCTGCGCCCACCTCGGGCATATCACTCTCCCACGGGCGTTCGTTCTGTAAGTGCTGTTTGCGGACAATATCTTTCTCTAATTCGCAATCGGCTATCCGCCATTCTTTTCAATTTGCAATCGCCAATCCGTCAGACTGTGAAAATACTATCCCCAAAGATATTTCAAAAAAATATTCACTGAC
>CAZQYO010000409.1:0-2345 GCA_964597415.1 uncultured Chitinophaga sp. | reverse complement strand
AGAATACCCATCACCAGCGGTACCGATAAATCTATAAGTTGTCCTCTACAGTTAAGGGTCATGTTGGTAAACTATCCTAATTGAACTATCGAAATTATGATACTTATCTATTTTTGAAACTGATGGTCGAAAATACTCTCCAACAATTTGATGAACAGATAGCTCGTTGCCGTGAAATATTCCGCAAAAAAACGCGGGATTACGGCACTTCATGGCGAGTGTTGCGTCCCAAGTCGCTCACTGATCAGCTTTTTATTAAAGCACAGCGGATTCAAACCTTAGAAGAAAAAAAGTCGCAGATGGTGGAAGACAACATCGAGGACGAATTTATCGGATTGATTAACTATGCCATCATAGGCATCATTCAATTAAATTTAATCACGGACACGCGACTGAACTTAGACGAAAAAGAGACCCTTGCTTTGTACGATCGTCAGGTAGCGGAAATTAAATCGCTAATGGCTGCCAAGAATCACGACTATGGGGAGGCATGGCGCGATATGCGCGGGAGTTCTTTCACCGACTTGATATTGATGAAATTGCTCCGCATTAAACAGATTGAAGATAATGAAGGAAAGACCCTAATTAGTGAAGGCATTGATGCCGGATATCGCGATATTGTAAACTACTCGATATTTGCCCTGATAAAATTAGAAGAAGAGAAGGGAGCAAAAAGAAGGGATTGAGATTAGAATAAGAAGATTAGTGGCAAGCCGAAAGGCGAGCAACTGTAACCATTAAATAAAAGCCATGACAGTATATACCATCTTCGGAATGATAGGCCTTATTGCCTTTGTACTCACTTTACTTCGCTACTTTATTGCCAAACCATCAAATCTGCTAATCACCTTTCTGCAAAATTTTGTAGGGGCATTGTTCATTTTCTCCGGTTTTGTAAAAGCCGTAGATCCACTGGGCACCAGCTACAAAATGCACGAATATTTTGAAGCCTTTGGGGCAGAAGGACTGCCCGCGTTGTGGGAATGGATTTCGCAGTTCTCCACTTTATTCTCCATCGTCATGATAGCCTTAGAGCTTTTTATCGGTCTGATGTTGCTTATTGGTTGGAAACCGCGTTTCACCACCACCCTTATTTGGTGGCTCACATTGTTTTTTACATTGCTTACCGGCTACACCTTTTTGTCAGGGTATGCCATTACTAAATGGTTCTTGTTGTTCAGCGCAATTTCTCTATTGCTGTTTGCTTTGATTCCCCTCTTCAATACGCAGGCAAAACGAAACAAGATGACTTGGCTGGCTTTGGGGCTGCTGTTAGTGTTGTTTTTGTTGACACAGTTCACCGGTTTCTTCTTCACAACCAAGTTTACAGAAACAGGGATGAAAGTGACCGATTGCGGTTGCTTTGGAGATTTTATAAAACTGAAACCCTGGGAAACTTTCTACAAAGATGTGATACTTGATGTAATGATTCTGATTTTAGTGCTGGGGGTTAAGCACGTTCGTCCGGTGTTCAATGAAATGGGGCGCAGTGGTATTGCATTTATAGCAGGTCTTGCTTCAGTGGTATTCTGCCTTTACAATACCTACATGGATTTGCCGATGATTGATTTTCGCCCTTACAAAATAGGGAATGATATTATAGAACTGCGCAAGGAAAAAGAGCCTGCAAAAATAGAAATGATGTTTGTCTATAAGAATAAGACTACCGGTGAAGTGAAAGACTTTTCGGTGAGCGACCTTAAGGGAGGCGACTATGATGAGTGGGGGGTGGTTGAACGGAAAGAGAAGGTGTTCGATCCGGGAATCCCAGCTAAAATCAACAATCTGCGGATTGAGAATGATGAAGGACAAGACATCACCGATGATTTGCTGGCCGATGATAATTTCAGCCTGATGGTGGTAGCGCACAATTTGAAAGAAACGCATACCGATGCCTTTAAATCGCTTAATGAAATAGCCAAAGGTTGCGAAAAGGTAGGAGTGAAATTTTATGCCGTAGTGCTAAACGATGGGCATGTAGATGAATTTCGGCACGAGTATCAAACTCCTTATCCGTTTTACAGTGCCGATGAAACAGCGCTGAAAACTATTTTGCGCTCCAATCCCGGCTTGGTATTACTAAAACACGGAGTCGTAGTAAACAAATGGCATTATCGCCATCTACCTACTTTTGAGCAGCTAAACAAAGAGTATTTCAAAAAGTAAATTTCTCTTCTTCACGTTATGAATATTCTGAAATTTATTATCAAGCGGCTCTTTAGCGGAATACTTGTAATGTTCGGAGTAGTAGTAGTTATTTTCATTCTGTTCAATGTGCTGCCGGTGAACTCTGCCCGAATGACTTTGGGTCAGCGGGCAGATACCGCTTCCATAGCAGCTATTGA
>CAZQYO010000408.1:0-2381 GCA_964597415.1 uncultured Chitinophaga sp. | reverse complement strand
TTTTGGTCAAAAGAAGATGTTCAAATATCTGACACCGGCAATACTTCACCTCATGATTTATGTAGGCTTTGTGATTACACAGATAGAATTGATTGAGGTATTCATAGATGGCTTCACGGGTCACCATCGTATTCTCTTCCATGCCGTGGAACATCATTCTGCACTCCGCTCTATCTATGTATTTGCCATCTCCTTTATCGAGGTGCTTTCGATTTTTGTATTCATAGCCACCATTGCTTTTCTTACCCGCAGATGGATATTACGAGTTCCACGCCTGAATATGCTTGAAATGAAAGGCTGGCCAAAAGCCGATGCCACCATTATTCTGGTTGCTGAAATTTATTTGCTCACTTGTATTTTCAGTATGAATACTGCGGATATGGCCATGCACCACGGGGAATATGGCTTTCTTGTCAGCGGTATCTTGATGCCTATTTTTGATGGATGGAGTTATACTGCCATGCACGTGGTAGAACGCTTAGGTTGGTGGGGACACTTGCTTGGAGTGCTGGCGTTCATCTGCTACCTCCCCTATTCTAAGCACTTGCACATTCTACTCGCTTTCCCCAATACTTATTTCTCGCATTTAGAGCCACATGGCTACATAGCCAACATGCCTGCCATAACTAAAGAGATAAAGCTGATGATGAATCCCGAGGCGGTAACTGCTGCCCCTGCCGATAATCAACCGGAAGAACCGGTGAAATTTGGTGCTAAGGATGTGTTTGACCTCAGTTGGAAAAACCTGTTGGATGCTTATGCTTGTACCGAGTGTGGGCGCTGTACCGACAATTGTCCCGCAAACATGACCGGTAAAAAACTGAGTCCGCGCAAAATAATGATGGATACCCGCGATCGCTTAGAAGAAGTAGGAGCAAAGATAGCGGCTAATAATGGCATCTGGCAAGAAGACGGAAGGTCGTTGATTGGAGATGATTATATCACCACCGAAGAGTTGCGCGCTTGCACTACCTGTAACGCTTGCGTAGAGCAATGCCCCGTAATGATAAGTCCCTTAGACATTATTGTACAACTGCGCAGAAATTTAATCATGGAAGAATCGAATGCTCCCGCAGAATGGATGGGCATGTTTTCAAATATGGAGAACAATGGCGCTCCCTGGCAGTTTGGTCAGCAGGAGCGATTGAATTGGACAAAAGAGTAATCATTAAACCAGCCGACTAAATATGGAAGGCTTAATGAATAGTAGAGAGGAACAGAGACGACAAGAAGCACCAAAACGAATAAGAAAAATTAGTGCCTCACCGATAAGTATCTATAAAATTAAAGAAAGAACCATCACACCGAATCAATAATAAATTTCTAATCCTCAATAAGAATATGGATCAAGTAAAAACAATGGCAGAATATGCTGCCGCAAACGAAACCCCCGAAGTGCTTTTTTGGATAGGCTGCTTGGGTAGTTTTGATCAACGGGCGCAAAAGGTAACCCGTGCATTCGTAAAAATTCTAAACCACCTGAATATAAAATTTGCGGTGCTTGGCACCGAAGAGAGTTGCACAGGCGACCCGGCTAAACGAGCCGGCAACGAATTTGTATTTCAGATGCTAGCCTTGCAGAATATAGAAGTAATGAACGGCTATAACGTAAAAAAGATCGTGACTACTTGTCCGCATTGCTTCAATATTATAAAGAACGAATACCCCTCTTTAGGCGGTAACTATGAAGTAATGCACCACTCCGTTTTTCTTCAGCAGTTGATTAACGAAGGGAAAATAAAAATGACAAATAACGAAGCCTTCAAAGGTAAAAAAATTACTTATCACGATTCTTGCTATCTGGGCAGAGCGAATAATATTTATGAAGCGCCACGCCAAGTTCTCGAACAATTAGACGCTGAGTTAGTAGAGATGAAAAGCTGTCGTTCCAAGGGACTATGTTGCGGTGCCGGTGGCGGTCAAATGTTTAAAGAAGAAGAACGAGGCAAGAAACGTATTAACATAGCTCGCACAGAAGAGGCTATTGATACCGGAGCCTCCATCATTGCCACCGCTTGTCCTTTCTGTAGCACCATGATGACGGACGGGGTAAAAGCCAAAGACAAGCAAAACGAGATAAAACTATTTGATATTGCAGAGTTGTTGGCCTCCGGTCAAGGGCTTGAGGATATTCAGATATAAACTTATGTTCCGAAAAATTTGGTTAGTCATCCGAAAAATCATTCTGTGGTTTTTTGCTCTTTCTATTCTCTCTGTTATCGCTTTTCGTTTTATCCCCTTTCCCTTTACCCCTTTAATGTTGCAGCGCTGTGCTGAACAAGCGATAAACGGCAAGCCGATAAAACTTTCAAAAGATTGGGTATCGCTCGATAAAATATCAAACCATCTGCAACTGGCAGTGGTCACCTCCGAAGACCAAA
>CAZQYO010000407.1:0-2388 GCA_964597415.1 uncultured Chitinophaga sp. | reverse complement strand
ATGCTTTTGATTATCTCGATGCTCCTGTGTTGCGCGTATGCGGAGCCGATGCTTCTATGCACTATGCTCCAAACTTAGTAGCGGCTTATCTGCCCTCGGTAGAGAAGGTAGTGAAGGCTGTAAAAGGAGTGACGTATAAGGAATAGTTGCCGAAACTACATTTCTGAAAGTTCGTCTTTCTAATTACCTGCTCAAGTTTGCTCAATGAAAACAAGTGCCCTGCTGAGTCATCCAGGGATGGATTTCATAAATCAATCGTCCGGCCTTTACTGCCGGGTCATTGTTTACTAACAGTTTTACTTCTTCCTCACTGCGCACATCAAATACAAAAATGCCGCGCATTTCCCCATCATCTAAAAAAGGCCCGGCTACGTTCAGTTGACCCGATGCGGCCATTCGGTTGATGTTTTCAATATGCTCCTTTTGTATCATCGCAGCCGTAGCTGAGTCCTGATCGCGATGTGGCCCCAGTTTCAGAATAACGATGTAATAGGATTTCAAGCCGCTCTCTTCAGTCGTGTTTTGCCCATATAACCGGCCGATGAAGAAAGTGAGTAAGAGAAGGCAGAGAGTCGTTAATGTCTTCCTCATCTTATTGGTTTTTTGTTCGCATAAAATAAGCCATTATCGCGGCAATCAAAGTCCCTAAAACGAGGGAACCGAGAACACTTTCAATAAGAGAAGTGCGGAGGTTGTAATACTGTGCGGCCTGAGCGGGAGTGTTGTGCCCATAAGCAACGGCATATTGAATCATATCTTCAAAAAAATCGGGGTTGATGATATAGTGAAACACTAATTGGGAAGGAATGGATAGTGCAGCCACCAGCACAGCTATAATAAGACCGGTAGTAAAAGCTCTCTTAAAAGGCATGTGCCCATATAGCACTTCGCATTTGGCTATCATAGCCTGTCGGGTAGCACCAATAGGGATAATCAGTGAAAGTACGGTAGCAAAAGGATACCAAGCGATAAAGCGGTCTTGAATTCCTATCATAAATTCAAGCGCCAGCCATAGCAGCATCAAAAGGGTAATCAGCATGGCGTATTTCAGTTCGATTCGGATATTCATAAAATAGATTTAGGCGGCAAAAAATAGTTGGGTGTTAAGATAGCACACAAGTTGCAATAAAAAGAAGCGCCCATTACCGCTTCGCGCAGATTCTAATGTCTTTGCACTGCTTGCGTTTGTCCGGTGTAGCGGAACAATATCAACCCGACTTCTACAACGCTTAACTACTGCTTATTCCGTTTAAAGGTTTACCAAAACAAAAACCCCGGAATTTCACTGCCGGGGTTCTCTTAGTTTGGGGAAACTATCAAAAAAATAAAAAACAAAAGGTATTTAGCTTTCGTGCTACTTGTAAGACAATGCCCGTTACCCAAAGGTTGCATGAATCCCTAAAGGTTTTGGGCTGAATTGTATTCCCACAGGGTTGCGGTCAGTTTTTCAAGCACTATCTATCTCTATATCGGTGACTTATCCCTTGTAATTAGGGAACGGAACCTTCCCGGTCTGTTTCTCATCTCACCTTGTTTTAGTACTATCGGTTTAGAAATTTTTGGCGCAGCACTTTAGATGTAATTTGTGGAAAGAAAGTTATGTTTGGCACAGAAGGAAGGATTTAGCTACTGTTTAAAGTTAAATTTGGGAGTTTAAATCCTTACTCTAATTTTTTAATTGTTTAGGATCCTATTGAATTTATATAAAACATGAGTTTTACCGTTGCGATTGTAGGCAGACCTAACGTTGGAAAGTCAACCCTGTTTAACCGATTAATTGGCGAGAAGAAAGCCATTATAGATAACGTTAGCGGGGTGACCCGCGACCGTATATACGGGGAATCATATTGGGGAGGAAAGCAATTTAATGTAATAGATACCGGAGGTTTTGTACCCCGCTCAGAAGATTTGTTTGAAAAACATATCAGGGAGCAGGTACTCATTGCTATGGAAGAAGCCTCCCTATTGTTATTTGTGGTAGATACGACTACCGGCATTACCGATTTGGATGATGAATTTGCCCGGCTGCTGCGCAAATATCAAAAGAATGTTTTTCTGGTCGTCAATAAAGTAGATAATTTGGAAAGGCGTTACGATGCCAATGAATTCTACAGCCTGGGCATTGATAATATTTTCTTCATTGCTTCCATGACCGGCTCCGGCACCGGAGAACTATTAGATGCCCTCATAGAGAAAATCCCAGATGGGGATAGCGAGGAGAATCTGATGCCGGATATTCCCAAGGTGTGCATTATCGGGCAGCCCAATGTGGGGAAATCATCTTTAGTTAATGTGCTGTTGGGAGAAGATCGCAACATTGTCACCGACATTGCCGGCACTACGCGCGATTCTGTTCACACTCGATTTCAGAAATTCGGCAAAGATATT
>CAZQYO010000406.1:0-2388 GCA_964597415.1 uncultured Chitinophaga sp. | reverse complement strand
TTTTTCGTCTTTGTTGGCGTTCCCACTCCCCGCCGTTGCCGGTCTTTTCACCGGCAATGAACTCATTTGCTGTCTATTTTGCCCTTCTAATGCCAATAGCTTTCAGAGTAGAAGTCAATTTCTTCACCGCTACTATTCTGAAGTGGAAATGCGGCTATATGAAACGATTTCAGGGTAGAAGCAAAAGACAGGAAATATCAGTTCTGGGAATGGAATCCACTGTCTGTAGAGCTATGGAATGAAGTAGTGCTGCTGCAGAAGCTGAATTATATCCATCAGAATCCCGTCCGGGATGGCCTTTGTATGGAGGCTGCGGATTATCGCTATTCATCTGCTTCGTTCTATGAGCGAGGAGCAGACGGATTTGGATTCCTAAGCAGATATGAGCGATATTAGTAGTGCCCGTGTTCGCTGCCGGTCAAAAGACACGGCAGCGGCGGGTGAAAGAATTAGTGAACACCAACAAGGGGGGATTCTATTGAGCATTTGTGCAAATTTTGTGTTGCCCCCTTTCAAATGCTTCAATACGTATAACATAAATCACAAATCAAAAGTAAACTAGGCAAATATGTGTATCATTAAGTCACTTTCATCAGGAGTAATTTCGGGTTTAATTGCAACCATACTCTTTATTCTACTCCAACGCGTTGTCAAGCGAATTACATTCAAAAAGCGATTCAAACACTTAACAAGTAGCGATAAAGAAGCTTTTGATTGGATTGGCTATTCAATGCTACCTGAGAATAGTAGAATTAAAGGAGACCTTAACGGCGCTACTGCAAATATTTTACTGAAAGAAAATAAAGTATTAATAAGGTTGCGTCACAATGATAGGGAATGGGAAGGAGAATTATTGATGGAAAGATTTGGCTTCGGAGTAGTCACTGTAAAATATAAAAACGAACATGAATATGGTAAACGAGAATGTGTTATTGGTTCATATACTGAAAACGATATGACATATGATTATATATTTCTATATCCGTTGAATTCCCAAATCTATTACTTGAAGCAAATTGAGAGTGGTGATTATTTACCTGTATACCATTATGGAACGGAATTACTTGAGAGACCGAGGGCCAATGCCTAATAACTAAGGTTTCGTTGCGTCCGATGAACGGACTCGCCTTTTTCGCCTTTGTTGGTGTTCTCACTCCCCGCCGTTGCCGCGTCTTTTGACCGAGCGCAATTGGCTACCAGTTCTTTGAAAACGGCTCATTCTGAACCTGTCTTCGAGCTATGTTAAGCCCCCGGCAGCGGCGTGTACGAGAATCCGGTAGATTTGTTCAGCATGGATTCGTTGGGCTACAACTACACTACCTACGGCCTGGAGTATGGCCTGTTCACCCAGTGCAACAGCCTGAGCGATAAGTATGAGTTTGGGTATAACGGGCAGATGAAGCTGAATGAGCTGGCGGGGATAGGGAACCACAACACGGCGCTGTTTTGGGAGTATAGCCCGCAGGTGGGGAGGCGGTGGAACAGAGACCCGAAGTACAAGATGCTGCCCGGTATGTCGGCATATAGCACAAATGGTGATAATCCGATTTCAAATAAAGACCCTAATGGTGATATTTTCGGAGTAGATAATCTAGTTACAGGTGCGATTGGTGCAGGCGTAGGGGCCCTAATCTCCTTAGGTAAAGCCGTGCATGAAGGGGGATGGAATGCACTTAAAGATGGGAAGACATGGGCACATGCCGGAGTTGCAGCCGCAGAAGGAGGTTTAATAGGCGTTACCCAAGGTGCGTCGCTTCTTGTTGTAGGAGGAGTTAGTGCAGCAGGGTCCATTGTTGATGATGCTATTGACGGTAAACTTCAGAACAAGAAACAATGGACTGGTGCACTGATTAAGGCGGGAGCAAAGGGCGTACTATCTGCGGCAACCGCAGGGTTACTAAAAAACTTTGACTTTGCAAATGAAGCAATCGGGGAAGTAAGCAAGCCATTGATGTATGTAGTACAAACAAAGGCCGTCTTTGCCAGTGGATTGATTGACTCTAAAACTGATGAAATTTTAGACCCCAAAATCAACGGTTGGCAAGAGGGCTATATTGACCCGATGGACGGCTCAGCTGGCATCTTATGGCATAAGGGCCTTGTAGATAGGCTTTATTCCAGAAAGCATACTCTAAAAACCCCTTGCGTTTATGATGGACAGTAAGAAACGGATAAAGAGGCTTGGACTCCTGATGATTGTTCATGCAATTGTTATCCCTTGTGCTATTCTGCTTGCTTTTAGCTCATTTAATAGCTTGTATTTATTTACCGCAGGCATTCTATCAATGTGGGTGTGGATATATTTTATTGCAGGCAGGATAGCCCGCAAAATCCGAGAAGAGAAGCGACAACAAGAAACACTTTAATTTCCCGCCTATGTTGGTCTTC
>CAZQYO010000405.1:0-2420 GCA_964597415.1 uncultured Chitinophaga sp. | reverse complement strand
TGTAGCCACCAATTGGCTTCGGCATAGCGACTCGTTGCAATATGTAGCTTCAATTCACACCAAAATCACTCGACCGGATACAACATGACCTCGCAGGAGGCAGTAAATCGCTTCATTTAAGGCAATGTGTCGTGGTAGGTAATAGTAAATCATAAGGCTCGTGAGAAGGTGTCGCCCACATGCCTGTAGATGAAGGGAAAAGTGGTGGATGTGTTGAAATTAGAGAATGTCCCACGCCTATATTCTCTGCAACTGAAATACGGTATCAATAGAGCTTCAAAATCATCATAGAATTAAGGCGAACCCAAGGTAGGCAATTATTGAAAGTCACTAAAAATCTGTGAGATTTTTCCTGCGTTTGATTACTGAATTTAGAATTTAGCACCAACACCTATGTAAAAACTTCTTCCAATTGCAGGGATAATTCCCGGACCTGGGTATTCATCAGCACGCATAGTAAAATAGTGAGCGTTGGCTACATTATTCATTCCAACTTTTGCATTAAAGTGCTTCAGGAATTTATAAGTGGCAGATAAATCAATAACGTTGTATGCAGGGACAATCCCTATTACCGCATCATCGCTTTTGAAGGTGTTGCCGGCATCTGAAAAACATTTTGAAGTGTGACTTACTAAAAGTGTGATAGAGAAATTCTGTACAGCATAGGTGGTTCCGAATCTATTGATAAAACGTGGCGCATTTTCTACAAAATTATTTTTGTAAATCCCATTCATATAACGGGCATCAATAAACGTGAACGAATTAAAAAAGCTGATAGTTCCGTATTTACTAACCGTTGTAAAAGCCTTCACCGGATTTATTTCGACATACGTTTCGGCTCCTACGTGGCGGCTGTTCGCAATATTGGTTCTGAAATTATACGGTGTTCCGCTGCTATCTGTTTTAGTCATCAAACCAATTCGGTGGTTGTATTGTAGATAAAAGGCACCGATATCGAAACTCAGAAAATTCTTCACCGTACCTCTAAAGCCCAAATCTGCGTTAAAGCCACTGGCATCTTTCATATTAGGATCAATAACAGAGGTAGTACCAAAAACCGTTAGCTGCGAATAGGTAAACGGGCTATAACATTGGGTAAAATTACCATAAACAGAGGTGGTTTCGGTAGTGCGGTATTGCAGCCCTATACCGGCTAAGGGAATGTAACGACTTTTTGAGCGCAACGCACTTACCTCAGAGCCGCCATAGGTTTTATACCCATCTGCTTTAGTATTTAAGTACTCGAATCGGAAACCGGGAACAATGGAGAATTTATCCGTTACCCGAAAAATATTTTCTATGTATGGAGCTACGTTTAGTGTGAAGTATTGCAACGCAGATTTCCAACGAGGGCTTACAAGCGTTAAATCAAAATCGCTGCCGATAGTTCCTTCTCCCGAATTCGTAAAATATTTTCCATAGAAAAAACGAATACCACCCGAAACAGTATTTTGTGTTTTGCCAATTCGATAATTGGCTGTTATATGCAGTTCGTTAGAGGTGTTCCAGAAAGTTTTCTTACCCAACTCTCGATTACCATAAGTAAAGGTGGCCGAGTCTATTAAATCAAGCTCTTGCGGACCACCATCTTCATTTTTCCAGACCACATTTCTGCCACTGGCTAAAAAAGAAGAAACAAAATTGAGCGATACTTTCTTACTTATCTTATAGTCAAGTTTTAAAGCGGCCACGCTCCAAGGTGATGTCATCCAGTTCCGAGCGCGGTACGAGGCGCGAATATTCTGCGCGTACTGATCATCGCTGAGACCACCAGGCATTTGTATTTTATTGCGTAGAGCCGAATATTCCAAGCTGATTCTCAGATTTTCAGTGGGGGCAAACTGCACCTTGGCAAAACCTGAAAACTGACTGTACTTAGAGTTCGGTCTCCAGCCGCCAACATGTGTATATTGAAAATAGCCGTAGTAGCTGAACCACTTGTATTTACCACCGATGGTGTTAAAGGAATTAAACATTCCAAAACTACCGGTAGTTTGCTGGGTGGTAAATTCAAATTTTTTATCGGGGGCATCGCGAATAATATAATTGATAACTCCGCCAAACTGCGGACCAAACTGCAAACTGGAAGCTCCTCGGATTACTTCAATGCGCTGTACAGCCTCCAGATTGGGAAGGAAATAGGATTCAGGATAGCCGTATAAATCAGCAGTTATGCTATACCCGTTCATGCGGGTGTTAGTTTCCACGCTCTGTGAGGGATTTAGACCCCGAAAACCAACTCCGTTGGAAGGGAAACCGCTTCCCAGTGTTTCAGAAAACACTGCTCCCGGAATTCTACCCATTACCTGCCGCGGATTGTTCAAAGCCGTATTGGCATCAATGCTATCGGTAATAATTACTTCTGTTTTTTTTCCTGAATAGATGATCCCATTATGCACCTCATCGAGGTAGCCCATCCC
>CAZQYO010000404.1:0-2423 GCA_964597415.1 uncultured Chitinophaga sp. | reverse complement strand
TAGAAATTCAAAATCAGTAAAGCTTTGCCCTAAGATGCTATCTATAGCCTCCCGCAAGTAGGGTGCCGCATTGTAAGTTGGCATTAATACTGAAATAGCCGGTGAACTGTTATGGTTGCTCATCGTGCTGTAATATTTTTTTATCAATAGCGCTTAATGAATCCGCATTTCGAATGAGGTCAAATTTTCGGGCAAATAAGGCGGTGGAGTTAAAAAGAATCGGGAGATATTTTTGATCTAAAAAGACAGGATGTATGCCATCGCTTTCTTCCCATTTTATATATCGGAGACTATTATTTACACACTTTTCTTTAAGCGGGGAATTGAGCAACATGGTTTGAAAATACATTTCATCGGGAATCAAGGTGTATCGAAAAAAATTTCGGAGCCGATTATTTCTCTTGTGCTCTGCCACAATAAACTTTGCACAGTCTTTGGTAACACTCCACCACGTTTTCCCTCCAAAGTAATTTACTCCCGGTAGCAATTTGCGCTGGTGGGGTAACACGCGACTCCAAAACAAAAGCTGTGCTTCGCGCCACCATCGTTTTTCATTCCAATATTGTGGCGATTCGTATAAAAATATTTTCAAGGTTGCTATCAAGGGTTTATCAATTAGTCGGGTGGAATTTAATTCGGGAATAGAGCGGATAGCGCCATCAATTTTACAATGGTACCGATTAATTCTATACAGTTGTCGGGTTCTTCCCCACGGATGATCTGCTAATAGCTGCGTATCTGCCAAAGGTTCTACCGGAAAAAATTCTAAAAATTCTTTTCCTTTATTCTTGAGAAAAAATTCTTGAATCTGCTCATTAGATTTTATAGGATAGTCTTGTCCGCTAAGAAGATTTACATAGTCAAAGTCAATATTTTTGACTTGCAATAATTCTAAAGCATTGATGATTCCTTTTACTATACCAAAGCCATTGTGAGTGCCGTCCTCTCGTTTGCAAAAAAACACTTGAGTGTAGCCGGATAATGCCGCATTTATTTCTTGCCAAAAGTTTGATTCGCAAGTTTTGCTTACGTGAATTACAAAACTTGCGCCCTCCACATTCAGCCTATCAATTAAACGCTTGACCTGTGCTGAATTTTTATGACATAAAATGATGTAAGCCAATTTCATTCTGAACTAATTTATGAAGTCATTTCTTCACGAAACAGTTCTAAGCCTTCAACGACATCCACTGCGGGTGTCGAACATTCCATCTTTATTTTTTCAATACGGAGGTTGGACTTAAACGGGCGAGGAGCAATATTGGCAGGCGGCTCAGTTTGCTCAATCAGCAGGGATGAGTCTAAATTCAATTTCTCGCAAAACAGTTTTGCCCATTCGTAGCGGCTGATATAAGAACTCCCCACTACGTGGTAAATTCCATTTTTTTCTTTTTCGCAAAGCTCTAAAATAGTTTTACTGAGTTGCGATACATGTGTTGGGTTTCCCCATAAAAACGAAGGGGCATTTGCTTTTTCGCCTTTACTGAGTTTGAAATAAAGAGACATTAAAAAATTGGGGGTCTTGGTCAACGGATCCCAACCAAAGACATTCGTGGTTCGTGCAATACAGTAATCTTGCGAGTTAGCTCGTATCCAATTTTCGGCCGCTAACTTTTCCTTTCCGTAAACATTTAAAGGGCATACAACATCTGCCTCTGCGTATGGTGCCTGTGTGCCGTCAAAAACATAATCGGTAGAGATGAGCACCATGCGTGAATGGTATTGTAAGCATAACTCCCCAATATTTTTGTTGGCTTCAAAGTGAAACTCTTTTGTTTTATCAGGATTATTTTCGCAAAAATCTACTCCTCCTGCCAAATTAGTCGCATTGATAACTACATTGGGTTTTACTATCGAAAACACCTTTTGAAGTTCAGTTTTGTTGGTAATGTCTAAGGCAATTGCCCCCGGAAACGCAGTTGCATCACGCGATGTTGCGAAAACAGAATGATTGGTTTTGCTCAATTCGTTTCGCAAAGATTTACCCACCAATCCATTTCCACCTAATATCAAATAGTGCATCATTGAGCTTTCTGTTTGTTGAGTTTCTTAATAGCCATTTCAGCAATGGTTAAACCGATAGATAAGGAGGCGGTAGCAGCCGGTGAAGGCGAGTTTAGTACATGGATACCATGAGCCGTTTCTTCTATCATAAAATCGTCCACTACATTTCCTTCGTAAGAAGTAGCAGAAGCACGTACGCCTGCTCCTCCGGGCACTAAATCATCTTCCCTTATTTCCGGAATTAGCTTTTGAAGGGCTTTTGTAAATGCGGTTTTTGAATAAGAGCGATAAAACTCTCCCGCACCGGTGCGCCAAAACTTAGAAGCTAACTTTCTAAATCCGGGATAGGTTAATGTTTCCCAAAGCTCCGCTACATTGATATTCGATTTTTTATAGCCTTCGCGAGCGTATGCTAATAC
>CAZQYO010000403.1:0-2433 GCA_964597415.1 uncultured Chitinophaga sp. | reverse complement strand
GCTTATACCAACCGATTAGCCAATAAAATTTCGAGAGAAGAAAAATACAAAGCCAAACTTTGGGCCGAAGCGATTGCCCGCAAAGCTAAATTGGTGCGTTACACCAAAGATCTTTTTTCGCGCCTTGCGGCTGATGAACGTAAAAAGGCAAACGTATATGCCCAAGCCACTAAGTTCATTCTCTCCTCCGAAGACAATGAGCAGCTCACCTTTTTCAATGAAATCATTACCTCTAACAACGATATTCCCGCCATACTCACCGATGGCAAGGGAAATATATTGGGAGCGCGAAACATCACTATTCCCGCCACGGCCAAAACCTTCAATGCCCTTCCAAAAGATATTCTCGATGCATTCTCCATCTATCCGCCTATTATAGTGGATTATAAGTTCAGTCAAAATTACATCTACTACAAGGACTCTAACCTGTTTACCAAACTAAAGCAAACGCTCAACGATTTGGTAGAAACCTTTATAAGCGAAGTAGTGGTAAACTCTGCTTCGGCTCCCGTAATATTAACGGATGAGAAGCTAAACGTGATTGAGTTTGGCAATATAGATTCCACCAAAATGGCCGAGCCGGATCAAGTGCTCAAACTACTCAAAGAAATGCAGAGTGCCCACAACCCCATAGAAGCCGACTTGGGGGAAGGCGTAAAACGTTTTATCTATTACGATGATTCCATGACTTTAAAAGAACTGCGCGTTTTCCCTTATGTGCAGCTTTTCATTTTCGCTGCCTTTTTACTCGTTTCTTATTTTGCCTTTAGTAATTCTCGCAAAGTGGAACAGAATTTAGTTTGGGTGGGAATGGCCAAAGAAACCGCCCATCAGTTAGGCACTCCCATCTCCTCGCTATCGGGTTGGGTAGAAATACTGCGCGAAATAGATGGCATGAAAGGTAACGAAAAATTATTAGATGAGTTTGACAGCGATATTCAGCGGCTCACCTTAGTTGCCGATCGGTTTTCTAAAATTGGCTCCGTACCGCAATTGGAACCACAGGATGCGTCACTTATTATCGGGCGAAATGTGGAATACATCCGCAGGCGAGCAAGCCGAAAAGTGATTATTACCATGAACTGTCCGGAGAATATTACCATTAAGGTAAACAATTTGCTATTCGACTGGGTATTAGAGAATTTGTTGAAAAATGCTTTAGATGCGATGGATGGCGAAGGGAAAATAGATATTCAGGTAACCACTGACCATCACCAAGCGGTGATTGAGATTTCTGACACCGGCAAAGGCATTCCGAAAAACAAATTTGAAACCATTTTTGAACCCGGTTATTCTACCAAACGAAGAGGATGGGGGTTGGGGCTTTCGCTCACCAAGCGAATTGTGCAAGAATACCATAACGGAAAAATTATTGTCAAAAGCAGTGAGATAGGAAAAGGGACCACCTTTCGCATTTCTCTGCCACTGGCATGACTCTGCTGAAAACAAAAAATTTCTCATTTTGCCCTCCATCTAAAAACCACTTAGTAACTTGCCGTCATAAATTCTATCACTATGAAAAAGACATTTTCTTTAATTGTTTTTGCATTGGCCAATACCTTTCTGTTTGCACAGGGCTATTACATGGAATACAAATTATCTTCCGGTGGCCAGGGCAGCGGATTTTCCGGCAGTATGAAAACTTATGCTCAAGATGGCAACAGCCGTATGGAGATGGACATGAACATGCCCAACATGGGAGCAGTGAAAATGACGAGTTTAGTACTCAAAAGCTCCCCCGAGAAGGTGTATTTAGTAGATGAAAAAAGTAAAAGTTACAGTGAGCTATCCGGCAACGGTCAGGAGGACTGGAAGGATCATCCCGAGAGCGAGTATGAAATTACACTGGTTGGAAAAGAGAAAGTAAACGGATACAACACTACCCACGTAAAAGTAAAACGCAAAGGAGAAAAAACAGATATGGAGATGTGGACTACGACAGAAATAGATGGTTATGCCGAATACTCAAAAATTAAAACCCGGTACACCGGAAAAGATAATCTGCTGAAAGCCTTAGAAGAAAAAGGGGCAAAAGGATTTCCTGTGCGTATTAAAACAAATGAGGATAACCATCCGATGCAGATAGACTTGGTAAAGGCAGAAAAAAGAACCAATCCTGCTTCCCTGTTTTCATTGGCCGGCTATACCAAATCTGCCGGATACCTACCCAACTCAACTAACAATAATGTGCAGGAAATGATGAAAAAGATCCAAAACATGACCCCCGAAGAACGAGAGAAATGGATAAAGCAAATGCAGGATCAATACCAGCAGAATTAATCAAATGGGAAGCTGCCCCACATTTCCACTTCTTAAATTTCACCTTCAACATGAGTCAGTCTTCCACCTTTAGCAATCAAACGAAACAGGAACTAATAAAGCGTTTAGATGCCCTCACTCCTAATAGCAAAGCGCAATGGGGAAAGATGGACG
>CAZQYO010000402.1:0-2434 GCA_964597415.1 uncultured Chitinophaga sp. | reverse complement strand
AAGTGTATAAAAAACATACCGGTATCTCCGGGCAATAAATAGTAATTCAAAAATACCGAGAAAGAGTCGGGGCGATCATGGAAAGGCACGCCAAGAATAAATGGATGTGGAGCATTATCTATTAGTTTACCATTCATGGCGAAAGTCGCATTACTTATTTTAAGCGCATAATTTCCGGTGTGCCCCGGTACCCGTTCAAAATCATTTCCCAAGAATGTCCAGTGGTCAGCCAAGAGGAAATTTTCCTGATGCCAAAATTGGAAATCCCAGTTGGGGATCGGGTTAGTTCCGGTATAAAAAGGCAATATGTCTCCGAGCAATGTGGTTCCCCCCGGAAGTTCCCCTTTTAGTCTGTAGTAATAAAAAGTATTCGGGAGCAAGGATTGCAGAACAGCAGAAACATTGTGAAATAACGTATCGTTAACGGTTTGAGGATTGGCGGTGATTGTACTCCCTAAAGCGGTAGTTGTTCCATATTCAAAACTTAAATTGGCACTAAGTCCAATTTTGTTAATACTGCCATTTAAGTTAGCGGAGTTAAAAGTAATGCCGGATGCCGCTTGGGTTTGAAACGAAGATGCTGTATTCCCGGTTTGGAAATTAATTATGTCACCATACAAAAATCCTGATGGAGTGGATCCTACTAAGCGATAATAATAAGTAGTGAAAGGCAACAAATGTAGTACGGGAGCTTGTATAAAATGCTGAAGGGAATCATTAATTGTTGCCGGTATTGCGAATACCGAATCCGTCATAAGAGAATTTGTCCCGTATTTAAAATAAAGTGCGGTCGGCAATGGAATATGGTTCACCTGCCCTTGTAACGAAGCTGAATATCCCGTAACCTGCGCAGGAGGCAGGGTTTCAAAAGTCATACTCACATTAGAGGTGTAGAAGCTCAGCGACTGCCCATAGTAAGTACCTGTTGCTGTTTGTATTTTCAAACGGAAATAATAAAGGGTATTGGGAACAAGGTGAGTTAAACTATAGGATAGCAAATGCGGTAAGGTATCCTTCACTATTGCAGGATTTGCATAAACTACCTGCTGCATAAGATTCGGATCGAGTCCATATTCAAAATAGGCCGTGCCAGGCAGCTGTGCTCCCTCTATCCTGCCATTCAGCACTGCCGCTGAATCTGATACTGAAGTTGCCTGCAAAGTCCCATAAGTTTGAAATGGTTCACCTGTAGTAAATACAACGGTGGGACTAAAGTAATGGCGACTCAACGAAGTTCCCTGCATACGGCAATAGTACTGCGTGTACGGATTAAGATTTGCTAAGGAAGCTGTAATAGTGTCAGAGAGCGTATCGGTGACCATTACTGGAAATCCATTCACTGAATTTCGCATCAAAATATCTGTTGCATAATTGAAAGTGATTGCAACAGGCTCCGGAATTTTATTGATCACCCCTGTCAAAAAGGTGGTATCTATCCTGGCACCGGGTTGGATAAACTGAAAGGTATATCTATCAATCCCCAAGTTAAAATTCAATATACTTCCCAGGCTGTTGCCGGCTAAGTTTTCAGCCCTAAAAAAATAGTAATAGCGCTTATTAGGGTTTAAGCCTTTAATCTCTGAAGTAAGATATACTAATGAATCGCTGGTGATGGTCTGCTCGGTAAACCCTGTTGCCGGAGAAGTGAATGAAGAGTCATCAGAAAAGACAAAGTAACATCTTGCCGGGGAGCCATACGTATTTACTCTGGCCGCTAGGGTAGCAATAGTTGAATCAGTCCTAGTATAGGAATCGGTGATTACCTGCGGGGACAGTATATTTCCGTAGATATATAAAAGCCCATCCCTGCCGCCAATTAATCCAAGCGAATTCTTATAGAAAGTAATAGTTGTTAAAGATTGATCGTTTAAAATGTTGGGAAGCGTTTGCGGAGACCAACTCATTCCGCCATCCGTGGTTTTTAGTAGTGTAGCGCTATCTCCCACGATATAACCTTCCGTTTGATTCAAAAAACCGATATCGTTCAAACCTCCGCCCGCTTCATCTTTAAGTACTGTCCAGATAGTGCCGCCATCGGTTGTTTTTAAAATGGTCCGAATAGAATCCTTTAAACCGCCTGCAATAAAACCAGTATCACTGTTCAAAAAAACAATACTGTTAAGATTTCTCCCGGCGATAGGAGTTGTTATAGGAGTCCACGAATTCCCGGCATCGGAAGTGGAAAGAATTTGTGAATTATCGCCCACTGCAAATCCTCTTAGCGAGTCAATGAAGCAAAGCGATTTTAACCAAGTGCCCGGCTGATAAAAGACATTTGTCCAATTCATCCCACCATCGGTACTTTTCAAAATGACAGCTGTATCTCTCGATTGTGTCCCTCCGGCTATCAACAAAGTATTGGGATCGCGGTAAATCACTTTGAAAAAGTTTCTATTGTTCATTACGCTTACTATACTCCATAAATTACCACCAT
>CAZQYO010000401.1:0-2448 GCA_964597415.1 uncultured Chitinophaga sp. | reverse complement strand
GGTATGTGCCGGTTGCGGAGCAGTAACCACATCGGGTAATAGGCTTTGAGCAAGGCGTTCCATTACCCGGCTTTCTGACATCTTCACCTCGTTGTAAATCTGTTCAATTTCCGAAGCAAGTGCTTCAAACATAATCCCCACTAATGGATCGAAACTGCTTTCAGAAAGCGTATCGGCATAACCCCACAGATTAGCCGCCACCCGTAACATCCGTGCTTTAATCACTTCCTTGCTTATTTTTTCACCGGATTCCTGTAGCATTAATCAAAAGATATTGGACTGAAATAAAACATAGTTTCAAATTCAAACGACTCGTTGGTGGCTTCAATTTTTGCTGAAATTCTCAATTCCATTTTCCGTTTCACCATCAGAGTGGAAAGCATCTCGTTCATCACTTCCTCCTGAAAGAGATTAACCGATACCTTTGGTTCCATCAGCCGTCTTTCCTTCTGTTTCAATATGGCTTCTAAATCTTTTGCTGTTTTGGTTTTCCAGACATTAATGCTCGGAATGTTTTCGAAATCAGCATCCCAAACAGGGGAACCGAAAGTTTCATCAAACTTACATTCCCCCTGATAAGTAGTCACCAGCAACTGAAGGTTCTGCGCAATACTTTCGGATAAAGAGCAAAGCGGATGTTCTTTTCGCTTCACCAACAAATCGGGACGCAACGGAAGTCGCAAATAAGAATTTTTCATTGCGCTTTAGTTGAGCTTTATAATTCCGCCACTAACAGAAACCATTGCACCACCGCTAATTTCGGCTTCGGCTGAAGCGGAAACGGTAACTTTAGCATCACTTTCAATTTTGGCTTCGGCTGTACCTTTGGCAGAGAAATTAGTAGTCGCCTCAATTTTTACATTCATGCCTTTCATTTCAATATCTGCCTGACCGGAGTCAAAACTCATTTTGCCACCCGATGTAATATTCAAATCCCCACCGGCTTTTATTTCCATTTGACCGGTACTTTCAACCGTTATCTTATCACCGGAAATAACCACCCGGTGATCCTGCGAGTGTATAACCACACCATAATCAGAATCTTTGGTTACCAAAACATAGTTAGGGTGTTTATGCGCCCCATTAGGGTCGGCTGAAGAAAGTGATATAATCTCTGTTTCCTTATCCGTCAATTTATATTTGGAATCAAACATCACAAACATATTCGGGCTGAGTGAAATAGCTTTGCGGGTGTTATCATCTTCATATAAATCAGTAGGCTTATTGTCTTTGCGGTATATGGCTCCCTTTACATAAGGAAGAGAAGGATTCCCATTAAAGAAACCAACCACTACTTTGTCGCCAATTTCAGGAACGAAATAAAACCCTTTTCCATTACCTGCATACGCTTGTGTGGCATCTAACCACAAGGTCATTTCTTCACCGGTTTGCCAGATATGCTGTACTCTGATACGCCCCATTTTTTCGGGATCTTTATTGTCTTTTACAGTAGCAATTTCATCTTCCACCAAAGGGTATATCGGATTCACTTCCATGGGTGGGGTCGGTGCCTCCTCAGAGATGGCTTCAAACTCACATTTATAACTTCCACCTCCTTCTATGGTTTGCGTCAATCCAATGATTCTGTATTTCCCATAATCATCACTTTGAGAAGGGTCGGCACGGTTGGGACCGGTAATTTTAATCACTGAACCGAGTTTAATTTTAGGATCGGTACAACTTCCCTTGAGAATCAGATACTGACTACCCTGATGGGTTTTCATATTCTTAGCCAGATTATCCATGTTGCCTTGCTGCTCGATATAAAGCGAGGAAGATATTTGTTTCTTTTTCGCAAATACCTGCTCCGATTTTGTTTGCAGCATTTCCGATAAATCGTCCAGTTTATTGTAATGCTGATTGATGGATTCACCGGTAGTGATGGTATCGGTATTGGGGTGATAATTGATTAATTGAAAGCGCGAGGGAACAAGTTTGTAATCGAACTGTAGGCGGCTAATATCTGAGCCGAATTTCAAATCAAACTGTTGGTCGGTTTTCTTTTTACCAAAATATAATTTACTGCCATCATAATAAAGCCAGTGACCACCGGAATTAGATAACCTCTTGAGATATTCAAATGAACTTTCTTTGTATTGTACGCGGTATATCACGTTACTGTCCGTTACCGGGTCGGCAGTAGCTTCCAGTAGATTGGACGGGACATCCTGCATCAGTCTTCTCAAATTTTCTGAAATGGTTATATCGCAAAAGGTGCCGTATTTCCTTCCCTCTTCTAACAGGATGGTAGGGCTATATCCTTTAATAACCAAGTTGCCGCCAATGCCCTGAAATTTATCTACTGATAGCTGGGTAATTATCCCCTTAAAAAAATACTGAACCGACTGATTGTTGTCGCTGGTATCAAACCCAACTTTTATAAGTTTTCCAAATAGAGATTTGCTTTGATTGATCAGCGGCTCAGAGCCGGATTCTACAGAGTTTAAG
>CAZQYO010000400.1:0-2451 GCA_964597415.1 uncultured Chitinophaga sp. | reverse complement strand
AATTTTTGGCCGAGGGCGGGCCTGTGCCTACTTCGCTGCTATTTACCGCAAACAAAGATGTGCAGTTAATAGGGAAAGCCAGTGAAACCGGAGCCAGAGTGCACGAAGGTCACGACCCTGTATTTGACATGGAACTCAAATACTTTGAGGGCAGCATGACCTGTGTTCAAAAAGTAAAAGTTTTAAAAGACACCAAGCTGAAAGGCACGCTTGAATTCATGCTTTGCGATGACTCTCGCTGCCTTCCGCCTGACGACTTGGAATTTGAGTTTGACTTAAAAGCCAATGTCGAAAAATCAGGAGCGGAGATAAAAAAAGATTCTTCCCGTTCTCAAAATACTATTCCCGTAAAACCATCGGACGATCAGAAAACCTTTGATTCGGCAGTGCAGGCGGTGATAGAACAAAACATGTCTGCCACCGATACAGCACAACAGGCACAGGTGGTGGCTCAGGCAGGTTCCGATAAAAAGTTTGGGGAACCGTTGAGCAATTGTGGTAAAGTATCAGACGCTGCAAAGAATAAGAGCCTGTGGTCTATTATTCTTCTGGGTTTTTTAGGTGGATTGATAGCATTGATTACTCCCTGTGTATTCCCTATGATACCATTGACCGTATCCTTCTTCACCAAGCGCAATGAATCAAAATCAAAAGGGCGATTGGATGCCATTCTTTATTCCTTCAGCATTGTGCTTATTTACTTTCTCATCTCTATCCCTTTTCTCATCTTCAATATATCGCCCGATACTCTAAACGAAATCTCTACCGGTGCACCGCTGAACGTGGTGTTTTTTATTGTCTTCGTCATTTTTGCTTTTTCATTCTTTGGTTTTTATGAAATTACCTTGCCGAGTTTTATCGCCAACAAAGCAGATTCTGCTTCTCACGTAGGCGGATTTATCGGTATATTTTTCATGGCTCTTACCCTTGCCATTGTTTCGTTTTCCTGCACCGGACCAATTATTGGCTCCCTATTAGTGGGAGCACTCAGTTCGGCTAATGGCAAGCTGAATTTAGTGGCTGGCATGACCTCTTTTGGTTTTGCTCTTGCATTGCCATTCGGAATATTTGCCTTGTTTCCCAGTTTGATGAAGTCGCTTCCCAAATCGGGAGGGTGGCTAAATTCAATTAAGGTGGTGCTTGGTTTCGTAGAATTAATATTTGCCGTCAAATTTTTATCCAATGCCGATTTGGTCGCTCATTGGGGGATTCTCAAACGCGAAGTTTTCTTAGGCGCTTGGGTAATACTAGGGGGTGGCTTATTCCTTTATCTGATTGGCAAACTGAAATTCCCACATGACTCCCCCGTGAAAAAACTTTCGCCTCTACGCCTTGTCTCTGCAGCTATTGCCTTGCTTTTTACCGTTTATTCCGCTTACGGAATTCCGGGAAATGAGCTTCACTTGTTCAGCGGCTTTCCTCCTCCCAAGTTTTATTCTATCCGTGATGTAAAGATGGTGATAGAGCCGATTCATAATGATTACGAAGCAGCCCTTCGGAAAGCCAAGGCAGAAAACAAACCGTTAATGATAGACTTTACCGGTTGGGCCTGTGTAAACTGCCGCAAAATGGAAGAAAATGTGTGGACAGATTTGGAGGTCTTAAATCGGCTTAACGAAAAGTTTGTAGTGGTCTCTCTTTATGTAGATGACAGAGAAAAGCTGCCGGAAAGCGAACAGCGAATGAGCGATTTCTTTAAGGGGAAAAAAATAAAAACAGTGGGCAATAAATTCAGCGAAATGCAGGCAAAGTATTTCGGGTCAAATTCTCAACCATTTTATGTACTGGTAAGTCCTGATGAGCAACTATTGAACCCTCCCCGCGGTTATACCCCCGATGCGAAGGATTATGCTGCGTTTCTTGATTGCGGACTGCAATCCTTCAAGCAATTAGCGGCTACCCAGCAAAAATAAAAGAAAGAGGCTGTATCCATCACGGATGCCTCTTTCATTATAATAGTAAGGTATAGATCTATTTTCCGAATTTCTTAACTATGGCAGCCCATGCTTCTGGGTTCTGATCTAAATCTACCGCACCTGCTTTGTAATACATTTGCTTATACGTATCGGTGTTTTTGAACTTGTTTACGTTCACCTCTGTTCTTTCCGAATGTATAAAGCCCAGCGCCATTAAGATTGAAATGATTAATTCCATGTTTTCTATGTTTTTAGGTTATTAATTTTTGTTTACGATTTAGTTGTTATGGCTTTGTTTACGACTCTCGCTGAAAAAAGTTTCACTGCTTTTATTTATTACTTTTTGAGATTCAGCCACAAAGGTTCAGCAGCTGAAGCAAGCGAAACTTTTATCTTCGCGCCATGCCGATATTTCAGCCACTAACTATTGCAGGAATTGACCTGGAGTTTTTCCTATTTGCTTTAACATTCGTGGGCGTAGTTATTTTCCATCATAAAACGTTACAAGTTGCTCTGACCGGTTTAGCTGCTATTC
>CAZQYO010000399.1:0-2452 GCA_964597415.1 uncultured Chitinophaga sp. | reverse complement strand
GTCACGGTACAAGGCACTGTCCAAGTACCGTTAACGGCACTACCGCAAGTGGCAGAGCCGGGCAAGGTGACATCTTGAGCATCTACGGAAATTAACAGAAGTAGCGAAATGGCTATTGAAAAAATTATTTCTTTAAGGAAAGTACAACCTCTAAACATAACTACCAGTTAAACTAACAGAATTCTTCTGTTCAAATATATTAAAACTTGGCACATCGGTAAATGTAGCAGATGAATTTGCGAAAACAACAATAGCGGTAACTAGGTAGATTATTTTTTGCGCATTTTCAAAAAACATTATGGAGTAAAGAAGGAATAATTAAACGTAAAAGGAGTAAGGTAAATTAATGGTTGGTTACTTAATAAATTTGTAGTATGAGAGAGTGGGCGCTTTTTAGCCTTTATTTTATGGATTGTCGCACCTCAAATTTTACACTTAGGCAAAAGTTTAAAAACACTATAGGAACCTACTTCGGGGCTTTCATTAATAAGTATGTGCCCAGTCCTGCAAATAGCAAGTTGGGAATCCATACGGCAATAACGGGTGGGAGAGAAGCGTTGGTGGCAAAGGTGATGGAGAATTTCATAATCACTTCATAAAGGGCACTCATACCTATACCCAAAACTAAGTGCCAGCCCAGCCCTCCGCGCACTTTGCGAGAAGCTACACTTACCCCAATTAAAGTGAGAATGTAAATACTGAAAGCGGAAGCAGTTCTTCGAAAACGTTCAACTTCATAAAACTCAATGTCGGGCTGCCCGGATTGATACATATATTGGATGTATTCCTTTAGTTCCGGAGTAGTCATCTCCTCTTTATAATGAGCCGTAAAGGAAAAATCGGAGGGCACAAAGTTAAACGCACTATCCATTGCTGCCCCTGAAGTAATGCGGTCATGGTCGCCATTCAGTTCGCGGATATAATAATTACTTATATGCCATTTCTTTGTCTGTTTATCCCAGTCAATTTTTTCGGAACGCAGTTTGTAAATCAGTTGGCCATTTTTGAATTTATCAATGGAAAATTTATAGCCGCTGCCATCGGAAGGCTTGTAGTTTTCAATGTAAATAATAGTGCCGGGAGCAATTGTGCGATGAAAATTATACCGCATTCCTTCAAAGGGTTTGCTCACATAAGTTTTTTCAAACACAATTCGCTGGTGATTGGCAAAAGGCACAAAATAATGGTTGCCTATAAAGAACACTGTTGCTAAAATGGAGGCTCCCACAAAGTAGGGCCACAACATTCTATAAAAACTGGTTCCACTATTTAGAATGGCAATAATTTCGGAACGCTCAGCCAATTGGGAGGTGAAAAAAATGACCGATACCAATACAAAGAAAGGCCCGATAAGTGAAGTGATATAGGGAATGAAATAGATGTAATATTGGAGCACCACCACTTTTACGGAAGCATGGTTCTCTACAAAGGCATCAATTTTCTCGCTGAGGTCAATCACGATAGTGACTCCGAGTAGCAGCGCCATGATAAACACGAAGGTGCCGAGGAATTTACCGAGTATGTACCAATCGAGTTTTTTCATTCTATCCTATCGCCTTTTGCCGTGCCCTTTTAAGTGTAAGTTATAACCTCGTCATCAATTGTTTCGCCATTTCATTTTTCCAGGCATTAAACGTGCCATCGATAATTTTCTTGCGAGCTTCTTTTACCAACCATAAATAAAGACTAAGGTTATTGATGGAGGCTATCTGTCCGGCTAATATTTCTTTTTCGTGCATGAGGTGGCGCAAAAATGCTTTGCTGTTCGTTCGCATCATTTCGCAATCACTCTGTTCATCAATCGGAGAGAAATCATCGCGCCATTTTTCGTTTTTGATATTAATGATTCCTTGCCGAGTAAATAACATGCCATTCCGCGCATTTCGTGTAGGCATCACGCAGTCAAACATATCAATACCCAAAGCAATTCCTTCGAGAATGTTGGCAGGCGTGCCTACTCCCATTAAGTAGCGTGGTTTATCGGCAGGGAGTATGCTACACACCAAATCCGTCATTTCGTACATCTCCTCATCCGGTTCACCCACACTCAATCCGCCAATAGCATTACCTTCCATTTCCATCGAAGTAATAAACTCTGCGGACTCTTTTCTCAAATCACGATATACGCTACCCTGAACTATTGGGAAAAGACTTTGTGTATAGCCATAATTACATTCCGTTTCTTTAAATCGTTTCACACATCGTTGTAACCAACGGTGAGTTAAGTGCATGGAGTTTTTTGCATAAGAAAAGTCGCAGGGGTAAGGAGTACATTCATCAAAAGCCATGATGATGTCGGCTCCTATTTTCCGTTGTAAATCCATCACAAATTCGGGAGTGAAGAAATGTTTGGAGCCGTCAATATGGCTGCGAAATTCCGCACCATCTTCTTTAATTTTTCGAATGTCAGCTAAGGAATAAACCTGATAACCTCCACTGTCTGTCAGAATGG
>CAZQYO010000398.1:0-2455 GCA_964597415.1 uncultured Chitinophaga sp. | reverse complement strand
TTATGATAAGCAAATCATGGTTGGGGAGAACGGGGTTTCCAGTAGTTATTCCAATACATCTCCCTTAGCCGGTGTGGGAACAAAAGGTCAAGCAGAACAGGTATTTATACGAATGTGTTTAGCGGTAGCTTCGGGAGCAAGCCACAGTAGTTGGTTTTCCCATCTGGATGGCTTTGGTACTATCGGTTCATTTCGCGGTTATGGCTCTATTTACCACGAAGCAAACGGACTGATTGCCCAAAAGCCATCTTGGTATAGTTTACAACTGTTGTATAATGAGTTAGTTGGTTTTGACAGCGTGCAAGTTATTTCTGAAGGGGATACGTTGTCAGGAAGCGGAAACTATGTTATCCGATTTGAAGTAAACGGAGAGGTAAAATATGTGGCATGGAATATAGATGGAGGCACCTATACTTTGTCTGGTTTGCCATATTTATCTGCTCAACTTCAAAATACAGTTTGCAAAACAACCTATCAATCCACCGGTTTGCTGAATGATGAATGGCCCGTTTTAACCAACGGAAGCCCTGATTTTTCAATCACTACTCAAAGTATTCTCGAAAGTAATCTTTCGTTAAGCTTAGATTCAATTCCTATTTTGATCACCTTGAAAAATTCTACCGGCTTTGGAATTAATTCTTTCAAGTCGAGGAAAGTGTCTTGGTATCCTAATCCTTTTACTACCTCAGTAACTTTTCAAATGGATCATCCACTAAGGGATGCCACCATCACGTTGTATAATTTATGCGGGCAAGTAGTTAGACAAACAGAGAATTTTTCAGGAACTACTGTAACTCTACATCGGGAAAACCTTCCGGTTGGCTTGTATTTCTTTCGGTTAATGGCGAATAATGAAACAATGGCTGCGGGCAAACTAACGATTACTGACTAAAGCTAACTTGCTATTTCAGCAATTGGCGCGTGACTTTGCTTGTATCTAATTTGAGAAAATTGCGCATTGCCAACTGCCAATTGAAATGGTTTTGTCCTCAAATAGCGCTACAGCACGCCCGCCCGTGGGAGAGTAATGCGCTCCATAGAGCCGCAGTAAGGCGCCAACTATTTGTTTTTTTTTGGGCTTATAATTCCAACAGTAATGTATGAGCGCAATGTTGTTCGATTTGAAATTTGTCTCTAAGGAGTGTAGCGCTTATTGTTTCAGCCCTTCTAATAAAATGAGATAGGCGAGTAGTGAGGTATGATCGCTGGAGGTTTCGTTTTTAAGGGATACGGGCCACGCTCCCTTTTCGTTTTGAGTGAGTAGGACGTATTCCATTTCGCTGTCGGGAATCGTTTCGATAACCCCGCTTAAGCGAAGGAAGGCATACAATTCAAATCTTCGGTCGTACGAGCTAAGATCTGTTTGCAAAATACTTTTTGCACCTGATCGCAACAGTTGTTTTACAGGTTCATAATTCGCGTCTGTGTGGTGGATGCAGCCATGTTTTTCTGCCAGATAAAAACCTAACAAAGCATGAGAAACGTGATAGGAATTTCCTTCGCCCGCCAGATTTATCATCATCTGGTACATTGTGTCTGAGGGAACCTTCAGCAAGTCGCAATAGAGGGCATACAAGGTGAGTCGGTCTGTAGTGTTTTTGAGAGAGTCAATGACAGATTGCTGTATGCAAAACGAAGGCTTCACCAGACGTTTAAACATGGCTTGTTTTACCGCTCCCTTTTTCCTCAATTTTCGTTTAGCCAAACGGGCGGCAGGTACGGGAGGTTTTACCCCATAGTATTTGCATACTTCTTCCATCACCATCAATACGGGGGAGGAAAGTTGTCTTTTGTTTTGTTTGAAATATTTATCTGCTTTTTGTTTGGCTGCCAACAGGGAATCCATTGAAACTGCTTTGCAGGAAACGGAGAAAATAGTTCCGATGAAGAAGATAAAAAAGAGCTTATTTCTCATCTTCAAATTCTTTCATCCGGTAATCGAGCCGACCGTTCCATGCGGCCATTTGCCCCAGAATAAAGGCTTGTCGTCCGTGCACATAAGGCGATGGATTTCCGGCATTAAACTTTATGGGATTTGGCAGCACGGCAGCGAGCAAAGCGGCTTCCTGCGCAGTGAGTTTAGAAGCAGGCTTATGAAAGTAATATTGCGAAGCGGCTTCGGCTCCGTAGATACCATCGCCCATTTCGATAATGTTGAGATACACTTCCATAATCCGTTGCTTGCTCCAGATTAATTCTATCAATCCTGTGAAATAAACTTCTAAGCCTTTTCGAATAAAATTTCGAGCCGGCCACAGAAAGGCGTTCTTAGCCGTTTGTTGTGAAATGGTAGAAGCTCCTCTGGTTCTTGGATGTTTGCGTCTTTTTTGATTCTCGTTATACTTCACCGCCTTCTGAATAGCCTCAAAATCGAAGCCGTGGTGCCAAAGAAAGTTTTGGTCTTCGGAGGTGACCACTGCCAGTTGCAGATGGTTTGATATTTTATCGAACAATA
>CAZQYO010000397.1:0-2457 GCA_964597415.1 uncultured Chitinophaga sp. | reverse complement strand
GACAATACCCAAGATAATACGGTAGTACCCAAAGAATTTGAGGCCATAGCGGGTAATCAACCGTATGAAGAATTTTATAGCGATGATGGCCACTAAAAATGAAATGATGTTTCCGATAAGCAGAATATTAATATCGGTGGCCCTGATGGCCTCTATTCCTTTCCACAGTTTGTAGCCGGCTGCCGCAGTAATGGTGGGCACTCCCAATAGAAAAGAAAACTCGGCAGCTCTTTTCATATTTAGTTTTTGAGTCAGTCCGCCAATAATGGTAGCGGCAGAACGCGAAACTCCGGGAATCATAGCAACACATTGAAAGCAACCGATAATAAATGCTTGCATCCAGCCCACCCTGAATTTTTTAAGCACTACCTTTTTTCGCTCTACGCCAAATTCATCAATTTCTCTTACCCGTATTTCATCCGTATCAGTAGCTGAATCAACAATTTGCTGATGATATATCCGATCGGTAATCAGGATTATTACCCCTCCCACGATGAGTGAAATAGCCACTACAATTACACTGGAGAGCAACTGATCTATATAGTCGTTCAACAGCAAGCCTAAAACGGCAGCCGGAATAAAGGCTACGAAAAGTTTAAAATACAAATCAAAGGATTGGAAGAACCTTCGCCAGTACAAGACCAAAACTGAAAGGATAGCACCAAACTGAATATTGATGATAAAAACTTTGGAGAAGCTGCTCTGCTCAATTTTCAACAAAGACTCCGCAAGAATCATGTGCCCTGTAGAAGAAACAGGTAGAAATTCAGTAAGCCCCTCAACGATTCCCAGAATTACCGCCTCGGCAGTTGTCATTACTCTTTGGGACGTTTTAAAATAGCAAATATTTCAATTCCGAAACCGAGCATCACCAGGATAGGTGCTAAGGTAATTCTCCGGAAACTGTATAATTCTTCACGAGGAAAAACATTTGGGTCAGTAGTGCCGCCACCGCTCATCAGCACGAATCCTAAAAGGATCACTACTACCCCCGCTACCATAATGAGGTAATTTGTTTTGTCGAAAATAAATGGAGTTGTGTTAGAAAGTGCTTTTGAAGCAATCTGCGATTGCTTCTCTTTTTGTTGAACCTGTTTAGCCATGCTGTTTCACTGTTTAATAAAGGTCTTCCACTTTCAATCGAAGGTATCGTAAGACCGCTGTGAGAGTACTGAGAAACGAAATCAAAATTCCAAATAAAATCAGTGCTCCAAAAAGCAGGGCAAATGTAACCAAATCGCCTTGCAAACCAAGTTCAGGAATGGTATGGTCAAAATAGAAAACGAATGTGGCTAAGAGGGTACAAGCAATGACCCCGCTGAAGAGTCCGTTCTGTAGGCTCTTGGTTAAAAACGGACGAATAATAAACCATCGGGTAGCTCCAAAAAGCTGCATGGTTTTTATAGTAAATCGTCTGGAGAACATAGCCAAGCGTATGGTATTAAATATAAGTGATATGGCAAAAGACAGCAGCAACACGGCAATTATCAGCACAATGAAGGTGGCCTTAGCAGCTACTTTGTTGAGTGATTGCAATATGTTCTTTTGGAAATTCACTTGTTTTACTCCCTTCATACCCGACAGTTCCGCACTTATTTTTTCAAAAGTTTCTTCGTTAGAATAACCTTCATATACATTGATCAAAAAAGAATTATAGAGCGGGTTGTATCCCAGTATATCTAAAAAATCTTCTCCGAGATCTTTCTGTAGCGTTTTAGCCGCTTCTTCTTTCGATACGAAGCGAATGCTTTTAACATACTTTTTGCCTTTGATAGTGCTTTGGAGGGCGGCTATGCTATCTAATCCAATTCCCTCATTCAGCACAATCTCTACATTCAGGTTCTCTTTAAATTCAGTAGAAATTTTTTTCGCTTCCAAAATGATTACTCCGGCAATACCCAGCACAAAGAGTACCATGGCAATTCCAAAGATGGCGTAGAAGTATGAAGTTCCTTTTCTGGCAGACAAAACTGATGATTTGATTGGTCAAACTTATTTCAAGTTTCTTACAGTCACAATGTCTTTTAAAAAAGTTTATTGTTGAAAAATGGAAACGTGTCTAATTTATCTCACTGAACCTTGTCGGAAGCAGAGTTAGAAACATGTTGTAAACAAACTGCTGAATTTTATTTTAAAGGCCTTTGGCGGTAAATGGAAAAAATTACTTTTGCGCGCTAAACAAAAAACGGCAAGCCTATGTTTTGGACACTCGAATTAGCTTCATACCTTGAAGAAGCCCCTTGGCCCTCATCAAAAGACGAGTTAATTGACTTTGCTATCAGAGCAGGAGCACCGGTAGAAGTAGTAGAAAACCTTCAGGAACTGGAAGATGATGGAGAAGTGTACGAAGGGATAGAAGATATATGGCCAGACTACCCTACCAAAGAGGACTTCTTTTTTAATGAAGACGAACATTAACCTTTACTTTACACTGTAAAATACAAAAGCCGCTTCTCA
>CAZQYO010000396.1:0-2470 GCA_964597415.1 uncultured Chitinophaga sp. | reverse complement strand
GGTGGCCTTTATGATTACCGGCATTCTAAGCCCCGAAGAAGGTTTTTCGGGATTCAACAATAACGCCACTCTCACGGTGGGGGCTATGTTTGTGCTCAGTGCTGCTGTTTTTAAAACCGGGATACTGAACAGCTTTAACCGGATTTTACTCCGCTTAGGAAAAAGTAGTTATGTTTTGGCTTTGCTTTTTGTTATGCTATTTGCCGGCTTGTTCTCTGCTTTTATAAACGACACGAGCGTAGTAGCCTTATTGCTTCCGGTAGTCGTGCAGGTGAGTCACCAGTTAAAAATAAGCCCTTCTAAATTATTAATGCCCTTATCGTTTGGAGCACTTATGGGTGGCACTTGCACGCTAATAGGCACTTCCACCAACATTCTTGTAAGCGGGATAGCCGAAAAAAACGGCTTAGAACCTTTCGGTATGTTTCTGATGACTACGGGAGGCTTATGCTTTCTGGGAGTCGGAATATTATACATGCTGTTGGTGGGTCGTTTTTTACTGCCCGACCGAAAGTCCATCACTCCGTTAGATGACTTTCATGACATCGGGAATTACCTCACCGAGATTGTCTTGCTGCCTTCTTCAAAATCAGCCGATAAAATATTGGGGCAGTCAAGATTAATTCGCGAGTTTGAAGTGGAAGTGCTGCGAATCAACCGCAACGGTTCTGACATTCCTATTTCGGCATTTACCATTTTCAGGACCGGTGATATTATCAAAGTGAAATGCAATATTGATAAACTGAGAAAACTTGAGAAGGCGGAAGGAATTCAAATTAAGGCCGATAGTAAAACCTCTCTCGATCATGCTAAACTTTTCGAGTCCGTTATTCCTCCCGTTTCAGCCTTTATCGGTAAAACATTAGCGCAAATAAACTTCCGAAATAAATTTCAGGGAGCAGCAGTGCTGGCGATCCGCCATCGGGATGACATCTCCTACGAAAAGCTCGCCCACTCTGTTCTTAAACCCGGAGATGTGCTTTTGATTAGAGCTGATGAAAAAACGATTCACCAGTTAAAATCATCCGAAGACCTGATTGTTTTTTCAAAACTCGAACACGAAAAGACAAATTATAAAACGACTGTTCCCACACTGCTTATCTCAACCGGCATTATTCTACTGGCCGCCTTAAACGTGATGCCTATTTTACTGAGTGCTTCTATCGGAGTTATTCTGCTGATAGGGATTAAAATTATTACTCCTGAAGAAGCATATAAAGCTATTGACTGGAAAGTAATTTTCATGTTGGCAGGAGTGCTTTCGATGGGTACCGCCCTGCAAAAGACCGGTGGATCTGATCTGATATCGCAAACGCTGATTCATGGGATAGGGAAGTTTGGGCCTAAAGTGATATTGTCTGCTTTTTTCGGCTTCACTTTTCTGCTGACCAATGTAATGTCTAACACCGCCACTGCAGCCTTGCTCGCGCCTATCGCTATTCAAACCGCGCTTAACTTAGAAGTTAGCCCCACTCCTTTTCTACTGGCTATTACCTTCGCTGCCTCTCTCAGTTTTATGACCCCCATCGGTTATCAAACGAATGTGATGATATACACCCCCGGTAATTATCGCTTTTCCGATTATCTGAAAGTGGGAACTCCGCTCAATATCATTTTGTGGATATTGGCGAGCATTCTGTTGCCTCTGCTGTACCCGTTTTGAATGGAACTACGCCTGTGCCGTAGGGCCAAAACTCAGCGGTACATTCGGCACTTCTTTATCTTTAATGACTCCGAATTGCAGCTCATATTTTTTGATGTTATCTACCAGAGCATTCATCAGTCGCTTGGCATGTTCAGGGGTGAGTATCATTCTTGACTTTACTTTTGCCTTAGGTATTCCTCCGGGCATAACTCGGATAAAATCTATGACAAACTCCTGCGGGGAGTGAGAGATAATTGCAAGGTTTGAATAAACTCCTTCTGCAATATCTTCGGGCAATTCAATGTTCAATTGGTTTTGCTCATTTTGATTCTGGTCAGCCATGTTGTTCTTATTATTTGAGGTAAATTTATGAATGAAAAATGCAGTATGCAACTAAATGAAAATAAATAGAGCGAGATTACAGAAAATTAAAAATCAATTTGTTCTGCGCCAAAAAATAACCGCTACATTTTCAGGGCGAGTTTCGGTGCCGGCATTTCCGCTGGTCATGTTGCCCACCGAAACACTCAAGGGATGAGTGTGAGCAGGTACGGTATGGGTATGCGCGCCATCGGTAGTAATGCCATGCGTATGACTCAAACAGACATCTCCCATTTGCCCCATAAAATTGCCCACCGTGTGCCGTCCGTCCCAACCCACTCCACAGGTAGATGCGTTATCATTCATAGATAGATTCTTCACATCACTACTCATGTTATCATCAAAAGGAATCCACATTGTAGTATTGTAGGTGGAAACACCGGTGGTATTGCCGCCATGATTATGCGCTCCGGCAGAAGAAGTGGTGAGCACGGCTGAATTGCC
>CAZQYO010000395.1:0-2492 GCA_964597415.1 uncultured Chitinophaga sp. | reverse complement strand
GTGTGGAGGGGGCTAATGCATTAGGTGCGGGGTTAGATGCAATTACTCTTGAAAGGGAAATAACGAACTTGTTTGAATTAGGCGTTTGCCAATTTACTGTAGCACATTTTTTCGAAAACATTATTGCTCAATCACAAGGAGGCATTCCACCTCACACCAAACGAACTCTAAAGTATTCACAGCCGCCAAAAACATTTGAGGGCTTGAATCCAACAAGTAATTTAGGAGAGCTAGCCATAAAAAAGATGTTGGATTTAGGAATAATTGTGGATTTGGTACGCAGTACCAATCAAGGGAAAGAAGAGATATACGCCATCAATGATGCTCGTGGAGGAGGTAAACGTCCCCTTGTTTTTTCTCATACAGGTTTACGAGAGGTCGCGCTCAAATATAATCCCGGAATGAATAGAGACGACCAACTCTATTTGCCTGATGCAACAGACGTGATAAAAATTAAAGAATGTGGCGGCACATTGGGTGTAATATTTATGAACTATTGGTTAGATGGAATAGAAGAAGATAACCCTTTACGCAAAGACGTGGGCTTGCCGTTAGTGATAGAAACAATACAAAAGATAGCTGAAATCTGTGGTAATTATGAGCACATTTCCATCGGTTCAGATTTAGACGGCTTTACTCAAACCCCTGACGATCTCTCCAGCGAAGGATGTATGAGAAGTGTATTACAAGCAATGAGAGATTCGGGGATTTCAGAAGGGGACATTGAAAGAATTTGTTTCGGAAATTATTTGCGCGTACTCGATAGCGGATGGGGGAAGAAAAATTGAGTTAACGGAAACAACGACTAACTGAAAAATAACACTATGGAAGAAGAACTACTAACCAAACGGGAACAGAATACCTATTTGGACATCACTCATAGCCCCATTGATGTACCCAAAAATAACTATTGGTCAGCACAAGAAAACGATGCCGAATTTGTTGCTTTTGATCCTGCTACAGCTACCACAACAGAGAAAATTAAATTCTTTTTAGAAAAAAAGGTTGGCTTGTGGATAAGCCATGCTTTGAAACATTTTTTTAAACGTAAACACCCGTTTATAACGTATAGTAGTGGTAATGGAGGAATATATATTGCAAAGGATAAAAACGGCAACCCAACTGAAAATGTAAAAATAGCCATCACCGGTGACTGGGCTACTAACACGCCTGAATCTACAGAGGTGGCAAATAGGATGATGGATCATGAACCGGAATATACTATTCACTTAGGAGATACTTATTATACTGGTGAAAAAGTAGAGATAGAGCAAAATTACCTCGCACCAAAAGCACCATGGAAGAAAGGGTTAAGCGGAAGTTTTGCGCTCATGGGGAATCATGAAATGTACACAGCAGGGGAATCCTATTATAATTGTTTGCTTCCTCAATTAGGTGAGCGTGACTTTTCTGCCAGCAGTTTAAGATATCTAGGTCAAACAGCTTCGTACTTTTGTATCAAAACAAATTCGTGGATTGTAATTGGGTTAGATACGGGATACAATTCAGAAGGATTCCCTTTTTTAGTTAACCCCGGAGGAAGTTTACGAGCAGATTGTCGCTTTGATGAAGGACTAATCAAGTGGCTTAAGGATGATGTAAAATTAGGGGAAGAAAAACATCGTGGAATAATTTTTTTATCACACCACCAATATTGCTCGGCTTATGAAAAAGAGTTTTACAAACCAGCGGAACAAATTGCGGATATAATTGGAAAAAATCGCCCGGTATTATGGCTTTGGGGGCACGAACACCGGTTTTCTGTTTATGGAAAATTTACCAGCAAAAATGGAATCCCCGCTTATGGTCGCTGTATTGGGCATGGTGGTATGCCTGTTGAAATACGCACGATTTTTGAAAAAGAAAGCAAACTCAAATTCGATAATCTCAAAGAAACACGTAAACTAGTTATCACAGATAAACGGGTAAGCCGTAATGTAGATAATCCTAAAGTACCGGTAGGTTATAACGGTTATGCATTACTCAATTTAAATGACAATACCGCTACTATCAGCTACTTCAGTATTGGACGCGGTATTACGAACGAAAAGGACGAATTGGTCTTTGAACCCTCAATTCCTTTACTAACTGAAATATGGAGCGTAAATAATGGAACTATAAAGGGGGAACAAGCGGAACAATTAACCAATACGCCTGACTTTAGTATTGAGAAAGGAAAAGTAATTCAAGACATGCATTTATAATCTTTCATCAAAAAAAAATCTATGAGTATCAGCAACCTTTTAAGCTTAATATTCGGAACCATTTTCATTTACTTTTTGCTGAGTTTAATCTGTAGTTCTGTATATGAAATGATTTCTGCAGCCTTAGACTTCAGAGCTAAATTTTTAACCCGCTGGATTAAAGAGACATTTCCGGGTGCGTATTCACACCTCCTAAATCACAACTTGTTAGACGGGCTTTCAAAAAGAGGGATGACTGCTAATTATGTTTCATCATCGAATTTCAGCACGGCCATATTAGAGTTGATG
>CAZQYO010000394.1:0-2495 GCA_964597415.1 uncultured Chitinophaga sp. | reverse complement strand
CGGCTGTAAAACCTGCGAAAAAGAAGAAAAGTACAATCCCCGCGATCTTCTCCTCGCCGGCTGCAAAACCTGCAAAGACAAAAAGCATCGGGGATAGTAACGGTTCACGACACTAAATTATTGAACCTCTGGAAAAAACCACAGAAAGAAACCACAGAGCCACAGAGAACACTGAGAGACAGAGAGAAAATAAGGATCTCCTTTCTCTCTTTTAACTCTCTGTGTCCTCTGTGGCTCTGTTCTCTAATTGCGCACTTTTAGTCAAAGCATTTTCTTTTCCTCAAATCCTTTTATTTTTTCCCTCAACAGAAAATGGAGCTTATTCCGTTCTGCAGAACGGAATAAGCGAAGCTAGTTTTACAATCTTTTTAGACCAATTCATTTTGGGATATCTCTCAAGCTTTTATATTTGAAGCTTCTTTCCGCTGTTCTCTCCGGATTCTTGAACTGCCAAATCTATTGGCTTGCTCCATCCAATATACTGCGTCGAAAAGTTGAGTGAGGCAATGTGGTTCACGGCATCTAAGTGCCAAACAGAGGACGCCTTCACTCAATAATATATTTTCGGTCTACTTCAAAATTTTCTAAGCTTTTAAGATCTCTATGCTGTCTTGGTCTCTTTCAGTCGTCTCTTATCCGATTACTACACAAGTCTCCAGTAACTGTTCACAGCTCTTAAGCGTTTGCGTTTTTCCATCGATCACTTCTTTATTCTTTTCTTTCTTTTCCCCCCAAATAAATGCTCGACCTGTCTGCCATATTCGAAGCATTATTATGGCTAATTTCCTTGCTACTGCGGCGGCTGCCTTTTTTATTCCACTCCGTTTCATTATCTTCAGCCCCCAAGCCTTTAACTTAGTCCATCCTTTGGTTCTTGTAAGTATTACTGTCGCGCACTCAACAAGTAGATTTCTTAATTCAGAAGAGCCGCACTTTGAAATCCTTCCTTGCTTTACAGTATCTCCAGAAGAGTATTGATTCGGGGTTAAACCTAAATAGGCCCCTACATCACGTGGATTTAAAAATCGATGTGGATTGTCTATTACCGCTTTATAAGTTAATGCTGTGATTGTACCTACACCTGGAATACTTTGAAAAAGTTCTATAACAGGATCTGCTTTGCAAAGTGTTTCGAGTTCTTTTTCAGAATTATCAATGTTACGACATGCCTCTTCATATGTTTTTAGAAGCCCCTCAATTGCAGTTTGAACACCATTTTCACATTCTTCAACTGACTTTCGTACGGCTTCAGGAAATTTCTGATGTGAAACTGTGCCTAAACGAATTCCATAAGCTTTTATGAAACCTCTTATACTGTTTTTCAGCATTGTTCGTATATTCACAAGAGTCCTTCTCGTGCCCATCTGTAAGCCTACTTCAACCGATTCTCTGGTTTTATGATAGACTTCTTTGTAAAGGTTGCATCTCATAGCATTAGCTATCAAACGAGCATCATTTTTATCAGTTTTATTTACTTTTAACGCAATAATTGTTGCCATTTGTTTAGATTCAATACAGATAGCTGCTAGTCCTAGCTGCTTTAGTTCGTCAAGTAACCAAAAGCTTAGACATCCGGATTCGAGACCAATTTTTTTAAGAGCAAGACCGGAATCATTTAGGATTTTTGCAATACTCTCGGGATCGGTTTCACACACTGTTTCATATACATATTTTCCTTGTTCATCCACGATTGCTATTGATGTTTCTTTCATTGAAACGTCCAAACCTGCATAATAAGACATTGGCTTACTCCTCATTTTGGGCCTTTAGAGCCCGGGTTTTTAATTACCATTGGAGAGCATCTGCTACTCCGAGTGTACTTGTACACTTTTATTGAGGAGTAGGCCATTTCTTTTTGGCCTACTCAAACTGCGCCACTAAGCAGCGCAATTAGAGTATGTGGTTCAATGCCTCTTAACTCGCGGGAGGCGTGAAGGTAATTCCTTTTGACAAGATGGCATCGGTATAATCTAAATCATACTGAGAGGCATTAAAGTCGGGGTTATCAAGCATCCAAAGATGAAAGGGGATCGTCGATTCAACGCCGTTGATATGAAATTCTCTAAGCGCGCGGCGGCCAATTGCCATCGCCTCTTCGCGATCTTTCCCTTTTACAATTAGCTTTGCAATCATCGAGTCATAATGAGGCGGTATCTTATAGCCGGTATAGCAGGCCGAATCCACGCGTACGTGAGGGCCGCCGGGCGGCAGATAATATTCAAGCTTTCCGGGCGATGGAGAAAAATTATTATTGGGATTTTCTGCATTGATGCGGAACTGCATCACATGCCCTTTAAATTGGATGTCGCTTTGCTTTAAGGTTAGCTTTTCCCCCTGGGCAATCAAAATCTGTGCTTTAACAAGATCAACTCCGGTAAGCTCTTCCGTGACCGTATGCTCCACTTGAATGCGGGTATTTACTTCCATGAAATAAAAGTTCTTGTCGCTATCCAAAAGAAACTCTACGGTTCCGGCAGAGTAGTACCCGGCCGCTT
>CAZQYO010000393.1:0-2539 GCA_964597415.1 uncultured Chitinophaga sp. | reverse complement strand
AACAGGAGCGAAGCGAACTGATTGCATTAGTTGGGTTAAATCCTGACAAAACGGAGAGTTTTCGTTAGCCCGAAGGGCAAAACGCTCAAAGAAATAATTTTTAAATGCAGTTTAGCAAATATTGCCTAATTTAGCCCGTTGTTTTTGCAGTTTCGCAAATAGCACGAATTAATAAAACTATGCTCGATTTAAATGGACAGTCATTGCTGATTACTGGAGGGACAGGATCTTTAGGAAAAGCGCTTACAGCACATATTATCAAAACGTATCCTAACATTAAGCGTTTAGTGATATATTCTCGAGACGAACAGAAACAGTTCGAAATGGCACAAGATTACCCGAATAGTCGCTACCCCCAAATTCGCTTTTTTATTGGGGATGTAAGAGATTACGAACGCTTGAAGAGAGCATTGAAGGGCATTAAATATGTGATACACGCAGCAGCCATGAAGCATGTTCCTATTGCAGAGTACAACCCTATGGAATGTGTAAAAACGAACATTATGGGTGCTGAAAATGTGATTAATGCATGCTTGGAAACAGATGTGGAAAATGTAGTAGCGCTTTCGACAGACAAAGCAGCAGCACCTATTAATTTGTATGGAGCCACAAAATTGGCTTCAGACAAACTGTTCGTTTCGGCAAATAACATTAAAGGGTTTAATCCTATTAAATTTTCAGTTGTACGCTACGGAAACGTGATGGGATCTAACGGCTCGGTAATACCGTTTTTTATGAAGAAACGACATGAAGGTGTATTGCCCATTACCAACGCTGAAATGACGCGATTCAATATTTCCCTTCAAGGAGGGGTTGATATGGTGCTGCACGCTATGGAACATGCGTGGGGCGGAGAAATTTTTGTACCTAAAATTCCTTCGTATAAACTAACAGAACTTGCTAAAGCAATTGCTCCAAATTGTGAACAAAAAATAGTAGGCATCCGCCCAGGCGAAAAAATTCACGAAGAAATGATAACTGAATCAGATGCCTATAGTACGTATGATTTAGGAAAATACTATGCTATTCTACCAGGCGTTCCAAACTGGAAGTTGGATGAATTTATTCGCCAATTCAATGCAAAAAAAGTTCCTGAAAAATTTAATTACCACTCAGGTAATAATCCTGATTTTTTAAGTGCGGAAGATCTCCGTACCTTGATTAAAGAACATCTTTGTCCTGATTTTACAATTTAGCGATGCGCTCATTTTACAGTCATTTAGAAGCTATACAGAGTGTAGGGGAAGAAGTTTCAACTTTGCGTAAGCCCATTTTTCGGTCTTCTGCAATTTTTCCTGTGCTTCACAATGCCAATTGTTCAAGTAGAATTCTATTTATGGGATATTGGCTTTTGAAACGACACATCAAAGAAATCGGGTTGTTATATACCTTGCGCTCACAAAAAGGTCAAATTCTTTCTCGTAGATATATCTTGGTTGATTCAGCTAAAGCTTTTTCGATTTCGATGAGTGAGTTTTCGGATTGTTTTGAAACATCTTTTGAGGGCTCAATAGAACTGGAAATATATTCTACTCAAGATTTAATTTTTCCTTATCCAGCCTTTGTATTAGTTTACTATGGTGATAAATTTAGCACAGTGGTTCATACTACGGGTAGAATATACAATGATATAGAAGATTTATCCAGCAACGAAGAGTACGTTGTGCGCGAATCAGGGTTTGATATTCGGGGAGAGGAAAATGGGTCGCCATTTATTGCGTTTACTAACGGACCCATTGAAAATTCGAACCCAAAAATTAGTTTTCAAATTGATGACTCTAATGGAAAAAAGACAAAGGGAACATTTCAAGTGCCAGCGTTACGCCCTTTTGAAACCATGTTTTTACACTTTAAAGACTATATTGATATATCGAAACTTCTTCCTAATCAAGCAGGAAGCATTAAGCTAAGCCATAATTTTAAAGGATTTTTCCCTCGCTTTGTGGCAGGAAATTGGGATAAGGATAGCGAGTCTGTGAGCATCACTCATTCGTATTATGACTGTTCAGAAATTAGCGATGAAAAAGCATATTGGAATCGAAAAGATGAGAAATTAAATGATAGCTCGGTAGCTATTCCGCTCTATCTGGAAGATGGGTACTATACTCAGTTGGTTATATATCCTATTTTTTCCCCCTCTGATTTTACGCTATCGTTTACTTTTTACGATAAAAATGGCTTGAAAATTAAACAGTTAGACGACTATCATTTGATTACAAGTAAGAGTAACTTATTTGAAACGATAGATTTTGCGCAGATATTGAAAAATGAAGCTGTTTCAACAACGCCAGATTTAGTTAATGTGATTTGCAATTGGGGCAATAAGAACCAAATTCCAACTCGTGTGAAATTCGGGCTGAATGTTGGAAATAATGAAGGAACAACTATACTTCCTAGTAATATATGTTTCGCACCGCAGTTAGGAAACCCAAAAGTTTTGGAGAAAAAAGGTACGTTTCGATGGGCGCCATTGGTGAATATAGGAAATTCTGAGATTGTACTTACCAATTCATCTTTCATAAAAGAATATAATCGTTCT
>CAZQYO010000392.1:0-2553 GCA_964597415.1 uncultured Chitinophaga sp. | reverse complement strand
AGGATAGCGGCCACGTTGAAACTTCGATTTTATGAGATTACCGATTCCCTCTCACCGGATTCAAATGAAACGAGCCGTTTTAAATATGCAATAGAGCGGTTCCAAAGCATGATGAACATAGATACCACGGGGCAATTAGATAAAGCCACGCTGGTCATTTTCAATGAGCCATTAACACGAAGAGTAAACCAGATAAAGGAAAGTTTGAATTATTGGCGCTGGACGGGTCGTTTGGCGGAACACGAATTTATTTTGGTGAATATTCCGGCAGCTCGCTTGCAAATAGTTAATCAAGATTCAGCACAAGACCTTAGCATGAGGGTGATTGTGGGGAAAACCGGAACTCCTACGCCTTCTTTCACCGCCTATATCTCTAAGGTAATCGCCTACCCATATTGGAATGTGCCCTTTAGCATTGCCACCAAAGAAATGCTTCCGAAAATCAAGAAAAGTATCAGCTATCTGGAGGCAAACGAGCTTCAGGTGACAAACAATAAAGGAGAAATACTGAATCCAACTACTATTGATTGGGCATCACTTTCGGGAAAGCACTTCCCGTACCGAATACGCCAGTCAACCGGTTGCGACAATTCGTTAGGCGTACTCAAATTTGACCTTAATTCCCCTTTCAGTATTTATTTACACGATACCAACGCCCGATCGCTTTTTGCCCGTAGTAACCGGTTTCTAAGCCACGGCTGCATTAGAGTGGAAAAGCCAATGGAACTGGCAAATTATATTTTGGAAGATGGGTTAGATTCCGCTACAACGGCCAAATTAAATCAATGCCTGAAAGACGAAAAGCCGACAGAGTTTAAGCTAAAGAAAAACTTCCCGGTATTAATACTCTATATGATGGCGGATATTGATGCAAAAGGAAACCTCAAATTTTACCGCGATATATATGGTAAAGAAATGAAGCCGACTGTCTGAGTTTTACTTCAACAGCGCAGAAGCAGTAAGATATTTTTTATCGGGGTAATAAATAAATAAACAACTTCCATCTTTGATGGTGTTGATGATTTGATTGTTATAGGTAAACGGAACAGCCGGGCAACCCCAACTGCGACCTAAACGACCCTCGTGCGAAACAAAATCTTGAGATACATAATCGGCTCCGTGCATCACAATAGCCCGGTCTTCTGCTTTGTCATTAAAACCGTTTTCAATGCCCTGTAATTTTAGCGAAAGTCCATGTTTGCCGTTGTAAGGTTTCCCGGTAATGTAAAATCCTAAACTGCTTTTATTGGAAGATGGCTCGTTAGAAAAAGAATGAGCATACTCTTCTCCTGTATTTTTACCATGCGCGACTAATGTATTAAACAAAAGCTTTTGTTGACGAAGGTCTATCACATAAAGTCGCTTGTTAACCGAAGACTGGGTAAAGTCGCAGATAGAGATAATATCTGAACTCACGGCTCGCTCTGCCTTTAGTTTTTTCCATCCTTTAATCGCCAAATTAAAGGCAGCACTGGGCAGACCTAAAGAACTTAATTGAAGGTGGTCATATACTCCGATAGCATTAAAACTATTGGCAGAGGGTACCGCATCGCTGATGACGGTTTCAGAGTTAATGGGGTGGAATGCCGAAGATGCAATCAAGCCGAATAAAAGAACTCCCCTGATAAAATTGTTTCTTAGGTTCATTATAGTTTTCAAAGGTTATGTGAATATAAGCTAAAGCAGTCGTATTCCCGAATGAACAGTATAAGGTTTTAGTGAATTTTCAGGAAAAATAGCTTTAGAAAAGCAAAAATACCCCGATGGCCGGAGGATTTCTGAAAATTATATCGTTCGCTTGTTTATGCTTCGGCTGCTGCCACTACATGCACAAATCTTCTATCGTCTTTGCCTTTGGTGTATTTCACCATACCTTCGATAACGGCAAAAATAGTATGGTCTTTGCCAATATCTACGCCTTTGCCGGGATGAAATGAGGTGCCGCGCTGACGGACAATAATATTGCCCGGAATAGCGGTATCGCCACCATATATTTTAATGCCGAGGCGCTTGCTGTGTGATTCGCGTCCGTTCTTTACTTTACCTTCACCTTTTTTGTGTGCCATGACTTATGTTTTTATCCTTTTGGGTAATTTATCCTATTGATCCGATTGAAATTTGAGTGAGAGACTGACGGTGGCCCTGAGTTTTTTTGTAGGTCTTTCTTCTTTTCTTTTTAAAGATGGTCACCTTGTCGTCTTTCAAATGGCTGAGAATTTTGGCATTTACCGTAACTCCGGCTACTGTAGGAGCACCTACCTGCACGGTTCCATTATCATCGGTCAATAAAACCTTATCAAAAGAAACAGAATCCCCTTCGTTACCTTCTAAGCGGTGCACATATAATTTTTTCCCGGCCTCTGCCTTAAATTGTTGTCCTGCTATATCTACTATTGCGTACATCGTTTAAAAATTTTTGGAGCGCAAATATAACGACAACATCCAAAAAAACAAAAGTATTTTCAACTACGCATTGCATTGATTCTCTGCAATAAAGTGGGATGGGAATAGTTCACAAAAACATAAGCCGGGTGGGGCTGCAAGTTACTTAAA
>CAZQYO010000391.1:0-2553 GCA_964597415.1 uncultured Chitinophaga sp. | reverse complement strand
CAACGGAACAGCTACTGCTTGGGTGTATGGCGGTACTTCGCCTTTCACTTTCTTATGGAATAATGCCGATACTACTGCCGTCATCACAGGTTTGGGATCCGGTAATTATACCGTTACCGTTACGGGAAGCGATGGCTGTATGCGTATAGGTAGTACCAGTGTTAATTCGGTTTGCTATAACATAGTAGAGGGTTTTGTATTTAATGACGTTAACCATAATTGCGTCAGAGATTCGGGTGAAGCGGGTAGTCACGGTATTAGTGTAATGGCTACCGGCACCGGTGGTAATTATTACGGTTATACAGATAACAGCGGTTATTATCATATTGACATTCCTACTTCGGGAAACTTTACCATTACAGCATCGGCAGTTGGAGGAAGCAATAATTGCAGTATGATAACGGTATGCGGTGCTCAAACCGCCAGTTTCAGCGGTGTGGGCGATAGCGTTATGCTTGATTTCGGTATCTCTTCTACCACCGGTTTTGACTTGGCACTTCACCCCGGCTGGCATGCTGCTAATCCGGGCTTTTCGAAAGACTACTGGGTATTATATTTTCAGCAAAGCGTGCCGATTTACTCCGGGCCTGCAATTATTACTTTTAAATATGACTCGATGTTAGTGTTCAATAGCTGCAACAACAGCGGAGTGAATAATCCGATTGCGCACACTATCACATGGAATGTAAGCAGCGTGCCTTACCCAAGTTGGGACTGGAACACGGTGCCCAGGGCATACTTTACGGTACCGGCAAATATTCCTACCGGTTATCAGTTAAGCCAGGAATTCTGGATTACTCCGGTAGTTGGCGATTGTGACACTGCGGATAATCACTTGCATGTTATTCAGCCGGTAACCGGTTCAAGAGATCCGAACGAAAAAGTGGTAAGCCCCGAGGGAGATATACTGGAAGATGACAGTGTACTGACATACACTATTCACTTCCAGAACACCGGTGATGACACTACTTGGTTTATTACAGTAAAAGATACCTTGAGTTCGTTTTTAAATCCGGCAACGGTGGTGAATGTAGCCAGCAGTCATGAATATAGTTCTTTTGATATTTCAGGCACCGGTATTCTTACCTGGTTGTTTAACCCCATTTTTTTAGTAGATAGCTTTACCAACGAACCGGCAAGTAAAGGTTTTGTAATGTTTAGGGTTAAAAAGAAATCTAACTTGCCGCTGAATACAAAGATTGAAAACCAGGCGCACATCTATTTCGATTACAACGAACCTGTAGCCACTAATACAGTGATAAACACACTCACCGAGCCAAACTATATTTTCAATGTTACCAACGATGCGGGTATTCAGGTAACCGCAGCTCCTAATCCGTTTTCGAAGCAAACGCAAATTACGGTAGAAGGAATTACCGGTGCTTTTAATTTTGAGTTGTTTGATGTGAGCGGAAAACTATTGCAGAAAAAAAGTGCGCTCATCAGTAACCGTTTTGTCATTAACCGCGAGGATATGAGTGCAGGAATTTATTTCTACAGTATAACGACCAACACTATGCAAAAAGCTTTTGGGCGGTTAGTGGTGGAATAGTACATTGGTTATCATACACGTCAGGATTTTCAGGTATCGGAAACTGACTCTACTGCTCGCCATGTTCCGCTAGTTATGCCTAACACCGATAAACACAGATTTTGAAGCTGGTTCTCTTTGCGGGATGCAAAATCAGAACACAAAAAGCGCGAAGGACTTTTCTTCGCGCTTTTCGTTTTGTATTTGAAGTAAACTACTCTTCTATCCGGCTATTGAGTAAAGCATATATAGAGAGGTCTTCGTCTGCTTCTGCATTGGGTATGAGCGTCAAAAAATGTAATGGGAAAGCGGAGAATTAAATCTTTGTACTTTTTCTTCCTTCAAAAACTTCCTTACTTTAGATTGGTTCGCACAAAATATAAAAGCAATCTGTATGAAATTCTTTTCGATCTTCCTGTTCGTGTTATCCATTTATGGGCTGACTGCTCAGGTGCCTCAGGCTATTAATTATCAGGCGGTGGCACGCGATGCCAATGGCAACCCATTGATTAATCAGAATATTTCGGTCAAATTTTCAATAATCGAAAACTATCCGGGTGGTAGTCTCCTGTATATAGAAACTCAACCGGCTGCCACTAACCAATTTGGACTTTTTACCTCTTCTATTGGTAAAGGCACTGCGGTGCTCGGTACTTTTAATTCAATCAACTGGAGTACGGGGCATAAATTCTTACAGGTAGAATATGACCCAAGCGGAGGCAGCAATTTTGTTTCTATGGGCGTTACTGAAATGTTGAGTGTTCCCTTTGCTTTATATGCTCAAACCAGTAGTAATGGCCCGCAGGGAGTGACCGGCCCCACCGGCCCGATAGGCGATACCGGCCCCATAGGTCCTACGGGAGTCACCGGCCCTTCGGGCAATGGATGGGTGAATGGCTCATTAAATTATGTCGCCAAATTTATTCCCGATAGCACCAGTTTGGGAAGCTCTCAACTTTACGACAACGGAACTCAAGTAGGAATAGCTACCACTACGCCCAGTGCACTTTTCAGCGTGAACG
>CAZQYO010000390.1:0-2562 GCA_964597415.1 uncultured Chitinophaga sp. | reverse complement strand
TCATTAATTATGTATTACGTTAATCAATTAGTAGAGAAAGCAAGTACTGAAATTCAGGCAAAACTATCTGATTTGACTACAGATGCACAGGAAACTTATTCCGGCATACGGGTAGTGCAAGCATATACTCGGGAGAAGGAAATGATTAGTCATTTTAAAAAGGAAACAGAATTATACAAACAGAAGCAGTTAAACTTAGCCAAAGTGGAATCCATCTATTTTCCGGCAATGACTTTTTTAGTTGGATGCAGCATTGTGATTGTGATATACATGGGGGGTATGCAAGTGGGCATGGGCAAGTTAACAGCCGGCAACTTAGCTACATTTATAATGTACACTAACATGCTGATGTGGCCGGTGAGTTCTTTAGGCTGGACAGCCTCCATGATTCAGCGAGCCGTTGCTTCGCAACGAAGAATAAACGAGTTTCTAAATCAGAAACCGACCATTACAGACACAAAAGCCTCAGAGCAAATTATAAAAGGAGAAATAGAATTTAACCAAGTGTCCTTCACCTACCCTAATACCGGAATTAAAGCGTTGCGAAACATATCCTTTCACATCTTGCCCGGCCAGCGAATTGCAGTGATTGGCCGCACCGGCTCAGGAAAGTCAACTTTGGCAGATCTAATGATGCGGATGTATGATGTGGATACCGGTAAAATAACGATTGACGGTACGGACATACGCGACTTCAAAATAGGCTCTTTGAGAAGGCAAATTGGTTTCGTACCGCAAGATGTATTTCTGTTTTCTGAAACCATTGCCGATAATATTGGTTTTGGGCTTGATAGAGCAGATAAGGAAACTTCAAAACGTTATGCTGCTTATGCCGCTATTGATAATGAAATTGAAACTTTCCCCGATGGATACGAAACAATGGTTGGCGAAAGAGGCGTTACTCTTTCGGGCGGACAAAAGCAGCGCATTTCAATTGCCCGCGCTCTCATTAAGCAACCTAACATCCTGTTGTTAGATGATTGCTTGAGTGCAGTAGATACTTCTACCGAGAAACAAATTGAACACAACTTAGATGAAGTTTTGCACGGCAAAACAGCCATTATTATTACACATCGTATCTTTTCACTTATCCGCTTTGATAATATTATCGTGTTAGATCAAGGTGAAATTGCAGAGCAAGGGACGCATGACGAATTACTGCGGAGAGACGGACTTTATGCTGAAATTTATAATAAACAGCAACTGGAAATGCATAAGCAAGCGGAAACATCAGATGGCAGAGGAGAAGTTTTACTGTCCGATTAAAAAATGGGGTCTTGGAACGAAAGGAGTCACAAAAAACCTTCGGTATAATATTTGTTAAAGAATAATCTATTTTAGCAGTGCTGCGAATCGCATAAAATATTTTAGACAAAACTTTTAATTAACCAAAAACCTAAAACTGTGGAGAATAACAACGGAAAGTACAGTGGCTATTTTAGCAAGAAACTGAAAGCAGGGAAGCGGAGGACGTATTTTTTTGATGTAAGAAGCACTAAACAAGGCGATTTCTTTCTAACTATTACAGAAAGCAAAAAGAAGTTTGAAGGAGAAGGGTACGAGAGTCACAAGATTTTTCTTTATAAGGAGGACTTTAAGAAATTTGTGGAAGCTTTGAATGAAGCAGTGGATTACATTAAAACAGATTTGATGCCGGACTTCGATTACGAATCAGAAAGACCTTCCAGACCGGCAAATGATTCCAACTTCTCCGAAAAAAATCGGGACGATAACTCGACTGCTCATCGGGAGGCTGCCGACCATCAGCAGAATCCGTCAACAAACGGACTGACTTCAACTGACACTACCAACGAATCAAATGTTACACCTCCTATTGGAGATGATGAAGAAATGGACTGGAACTAATACCCTGCACTTACATCGAAGCAATTCCTAAAGGCCGACAGAGTAATCTTTCGGCCTTTTTTATGTAATAGCAGAATACATACGGCAATCATTCGGCATCTCCATGCGCTGCTTTTTTATATTTGCGCCTCAAAAAAAAATAGTATGAGTCTTCAGTGTGGAATTGTAGGATTGCCAAATGTGGGAAAGTCCACTCTTTTTAATGCGCTATCATCCGCCAAGGCGCAGGCAGCTAATTATCCTTTCTGCACCATTGACCCAAACATAGGCGTGGTCACTGTACCCGATGCCCGGTTAAAGAAGTTGGAGGAGCTCGTGAATCCGCAAAGGGTACTTCCCACTACCATTGAGTTTGTAGATATAGCCGGTTTAGTCAAAGGAGCCAGCAAAGGAGAGGGGCTTGGAAATCAATTTCTCGGAAACATTCGCTCGGTAGATGCAGTGATCCATGTAATACGTTGTTTTGAAAATGATAATGTAATTCACGTAGATGGCTCTGTAAATCCGGTAAGAGATAAAGGAATTATTGATACAGAACTCGAGTTAAAAGATCTGGAAAGTGTAGATAAGAAGATAGAGAAGCTGAAGAAGATGTCCAAAACTGGTGATAAAGAAACTCTGCGTGGTTTGGAGGTGTTGGCGGTATATAAACAACATTTGGAAAGCGGTCAGTTAGCTCGCACAGCTCCGGTTCTC
>CAZQYO010000389.1:0-2566 GCA_964597415.1 uncultured Chitinophaga sp. | reverse complement strand
AAATAATCTTTGCGAGCACCGGACAGTTTGTAATTCTTGTCGGGTTGTAAATCAAAAAAGAACGTGCCGTCTGTAGAGTTGTAGGTTTTGATAGTCGCTCCTGTTTCCGCATCAAACAGTGTAATCATTTGGTTGGTAATTGCCATTCCACTATCGGCATCGAGCAGCGTGCCGCGTACAGCTATATACACCACATTCCTGCGAAACTGGTAAATATCATCGCAACAAGTTTCACTCTTCAAGCCGAATCCACCGGGACGGTTCGATACAAAAAATCCCATCTTGGCAGCATCATTCCAGTTGTAATACATATCGTCCACACTGGAGTTGACCGGCAGTCCGAGATGTTCGGGAGTGCTCCAAGAATTGTTTTTCACCGTGCTTTTGTAAATATCCATGCCGCCTATATTGACTAATCCGTTACTAGAAAAGAAAAGACTGTTGGAAGAAAAATCATAGAAAGGAGTCATTTCATCACCGGTCGTATTGATCACCGCACTCAAAGCCTTCGGTGCTTGCAAGGAACCATCCGCATTCATTTTTGCGGCATATAAATCCATCCCGTTTGCCTCATTGCGGTCCGAGGCAAAGAAGAGCACATTGCTGCCATTTTCATCTTTACCTAATGCAGGGTGGGTAGTGGTGACTCCCTTTTCATTGATGCTCAAACTTTCCCCTTCGTTCCATCCGGTACTCTCCCATTTACTTTTATAAATGCTGCAACGCATCCGCTGCTTATCATCCTGATAGCACTGCGTGTAATACATGGTTTGACCATCAGGGGTAATGACTGCATTGCCGGTGTGAAAGTGAACGGTATCAACGGCTCCTTGCACTTCGCTGGCCTTGTTCCACTTTTCGCCATTGCGCTTGGCAGAATAGATGCGAGAGAAAGTGGCATATTTTTCTGTGCGGCCCTCCAATATTACATCGTCTGATACCCATGAGCCAAAATAAAGCGTGTTGGGATCTGCGAGGTAGGGAGAGTAATCAGTAAAGGCTTGGTTGATGTTATTGTCTAAGTGCTCTACCAAATAGTCTTTTAGTTTTTTACTGTCGCGAAGTTGAATACCCAGATCGCAGCCATCTTTTTCGGTGCTTGCCTTTTGGCGCATATCTGCCAGTTCGGGAACCCCTCGTGTATCGTCTAAAAATTTCTCAAACGAAGCTTTTGCCAGTTCATAATTGCCGAGATATTTATCGGTGAGCGCGTATTGATACAGCGCGTAATAATCCTTCCCTTTTGCCGAATCAATAGCGACCAGCATTTTGTAATACTTATTTGCTGATTGATAATCGCGCAAAGCAAAATTTCCGTCTGCAATTGGTAAATACAAATCAGTTTTTTTAGGATTTTTGGTCACGGCTTCCACGTAGTAAGTAAGCCCGTTATAGAGGCTCCCTTTGTCGAACAACTTAGCGCCTAATTCCACATTTTTTTGCCAGCTCACCGACTTAGGGTCGGGCAGTTCTTTCAGTTTTACCCCTTTGCGTATGGTAGTATCATTAGCCGGTTTTTGGGCTTCTATTTGCTGGGCAGAAGTTTGGAGCAAGCCTATCAGCAACATGGCACTCAGTATCGTTAAACGTTTATCCATCATTTCTGAAAAGATTTATGTGGCAAGGTAAATATCATGAACTTGTAAAATCAAAAGCGGGGACACATCAAGGCGTTCCTGAAATTGTATTCCTTTCTCTGAATAGTGTATGACAAATGGATTTCGAGGGCACCAACTCCCGTGCCCGCATTTTTTAAACCCGAAAGAGTAGCATCATAACTTAACCCCAGTTTGAAACCCGAAATAGAGAAGGCAAAATAGGGAATCACTCCATCGGCAGTTACTCCTGATGAAAGATTTGAGATGCGATTGTAAAGACCGATAGTCAGATTGGCTTTGGGGTTGATGTCGTAACCCAAACCGAGGCCCGTATTTAACTGATCGTTCACACCCTGACGGGTAAACAGTCCCGAAGGGAGGAGGTGGTATTTTTCTGCCAGGATAATATCCAGTCCGGCATGTACATTCCAGCGCCAATATAAGCGGTTCTTTTGCCCCGGCAGCACATCATACTTAGGGGAGGTAACATTAAAGAAGGAAGCCCCGGCATAAGCCCCCAACTTATCAGCAAATTTTCCGTACCACAACAAGCCTGCATTCAGGTTTAGGTAACCCGCACTGTTCTTTGCAAGTGACTCTCCCTGTAGGGTACTGTTAAACTGGTTGTTCGCATCGAACTGGCTGGCATATTGAAAGTTCTCCGATTTTGCCGACTCATGGGTGTACCCAATCTGAAGACCGGCAGACAAGCGGTGATTTTGCCTTTTACCCAGCGTTTTAATATAGGCCACGGAGGCATTTACTACTATCCCACTGAAAGTATTAGCGCCTTGCTGATCATTCGCCAGCATCAGACCAACACCAATGGCATCGTTTTTTACTTTGAAAGGCATGTCGGCCATCAGTGCGGTAGTCATGTAAGGCGATTTGAAGAAGCCATTATTAGGGCCAGAGAACCACTGGTTGCGGTAATTGATTCCCACGCGAGCCACCCCCGGAGTAAATCC
>CAZQYO010000388.1:0-2575 GCA_964597415.1 uncultured Chitinophaga sp. | reverse complement strand
AAGCGCTGCGCAGTAGCCGGAAGCGCAAACCGATTCATAGTAATAGTGGTTTGCTCCAGCCGGGCGGCATAGTGGGGGGAGCTGGGGTGACTCAGCGAGTAAGTTTCTGGATGTATTTTTGAAACAGAATTGGAGAGTAAGGATTCTACCGTGTTGCTGTCAGTCCCTTCTTCGTTGCCGCTTTGCACAGGTTTCCAGTAGTCGGCTTGCATTGCCTCTGCGAGTATGGCTGAGGCGATTGATTTACCCACTCCGGTTCCAATACCGGTAACGAACACTGCATGAGGAAAAATTGGTTTCACAAGGATTGAATGGCTTGTGCAAGATTAAGCACTTCTTTCTCTGTATTATAACTATGTACACAAATCCTCACCCGTTCCGTCCCATCCGGCACGGTGGGATATTTGATGGGGCGCACATCAAATCCTCTTGTCCGCAACTTTTCCGTGAACTGCTGTATAGCATCATTGCCCGGCACCACTACAGATTGAATAGGGCTATCGCTGTTTAGTAAGCGATAGTTTCCATCTTTCAAATTCTCTCGCAACAAGGCGACTAACTGAAATAGTTTCTCCCTCTTTACTCGAACCGCCTCTGTGGAAAGGTATGGAAAGGCCACGCGCAAATAAGCCAGTGCATAAAACGGCAAAGCCGTAGAATAAATAAAAGGGCGACAATAGTTGATTAGAAAATCTTTCAGCAGTTCGCTACCCAACACCACCGCGCCTTGTCCTCCGATGGCTTTGCCGAAAGTATGAATACGCGCCAGGCATTTGTGCGCTATCCCTTCCGCGAGCACTCTTCCTTCGCCTTGCTTTCCCATCAGACCGGTGGCATGAGCTTCATCCACAATTAAACCCGCCCCCATTTTTTCGCAGAGCGCAGCCACTTCTTTTAACGGGGCTAAATCTCCCTCCATAGAGTACAGCGATTCTATCACTACATACTTTAAGCCGGTAGCCACTGTCAGTTTCTGTTCTAAATCATTCAAATCATTATGCCGAAAAGAAAGCCCTTCGGCTTTGCTGCCGCGAATCCCATCGTGAATACTGGCATGTACCAATTCATCGTAAACAATAGTATCTCCCCTGTATGGCAAAGAGCTTAGTAAGCCATAGTTTGCGGTATATCCCGAATTAAAAAGAAGTGCCGTTGGCGATTGATGATAAGCGGCCAAATAGGTTTCTAAATCCTCGGCATATTCTGAATTCCCCGAAAGCAGCCGCGACCCCGTACTGCCAAAAGCGGTATCGTCATTCTGTTTTATCTCCGCCCAAAACAGCTCTCTTAAATCTTGGTCGCGAGCTAAACCCAAATAATCATTCGAGGTGAAGTCAATGAGGTAGTTACCCCCCTTTAAACTGCGGAAATTATGTTCGAGTTTTCGTTGCTGAATTTTAGAAAGTAAGTGTTGCTCAATGGAATGGCTCATTACTCCGACAGCACTTCTGTCTTTTCTAATTTAAACGAATCGCGGGGTGTTAAGCCGAGCAGTTCAAACATTTCTCTATCGGCATCGCAGCCGGGGTTGGGTGTAGTTAAAAGTTTCTCTCCCGAAAAGATGGAATTAGCTCCAGCCAAAAAGCACAGCGCCTGTTGCTCATAGCTCATTTCATTTCGTCCTGCCGACAAGCGAACCATCGCTTTGGGCATCAAAATACGCGCAGTGGCAATCATGCGCACTATTTCCCACACTTTCACCTTTTGCAGATGCCCTAAAGGGGTTCCCTCTACAGGCACCAACGCATTCACCGGCACCGATTCGGGATGCGCCTTGCGGGTAGATAGTGTATGTAATAGTTTAATGCGATCCTCATCAGATTCTCCTAAACCTATAATACCTCCGCAACAAACACTCAACCCTGCCTTTTCTACATTATCTAAGGTTTTGAGCCGGTCCTCATAAGTGCGGGTGGTAATCACATTGCCATAAAATTCTTCTGACGTGTCAAGATTGTGGTTGTAAGCATACAAGCCCGCAGCCTTCAGTCGCTTGGCCTGTTCTTCGGTGAGCATACCCAGGGTACAGCAAACCTCCAAGCCAAGGGCATTCACTCCCTTTACCATCTCCGTCATTTTATCAAAGTCAGAATTATCGCGCACGTTGCGCCAAGCAGCCCCCATGCAAAAACGGGTAGAACCATTGTTTTTGGCCTCCAGCGCATTTCCTATCACGTCTTCGTACGACAACAGTTTCTCCGCTTCCACATCTGTGGTGTAGCGAGACGACTGCGAGCAGTAAGCGCAATCCTCCTGACATCCACCGGTTTTCACCGAAAGCAAAGTACACACCTGCACCTCGCCTGTAGCCTGGTATTTCTTATGCACTTCTCCGGCTTTATTAATCAGTTGCAAAATGGGAGTATTGTAAATCTCCCTAATTTCTTCAATCCTCCAGTTGTTTCTAATATCGTTTGTCATAGTAAGTAGTTGACCGCAAATATAATCGGGCTGCTCAAAAAATCTATAAAAGACCGCTCTCCATGAGGTCACCTACTGCTTTGACCCGCAGAGGCATAAGAATTTCTTGGGTACCAACAAAGAAATAGATGGCGCCTTACTGCGCCCATCTTTG
>CAZQYO010000387.1:0-2576 GCA_964597415.1 uncultured Chitinophaga sp. | reverse complement strand
ATTTGGGGTTGCCGCAGACGGCTCCATACATATCTGCCTTAATGCCTGTATGTTTGCCTCCAAACTCCATTTGAATATTATCGTGGTAGGCATTTACCGTTTCGCCATTATACACCAGTTGCAGGCGCGGGTTGTTTTGGTAAGTGCTTATTACGGAAATAGAAGTAAACACCGCAGGCAGGCTTTTTAATCGGTCGCCAAAATTGTTTTGGCTAACGAAACCGTATTTGCCGTTTAAGCGATAAACTATATGTACGCTGTTGTCCAAGTTGGTTACTTCGGTTATTTCGGCCCCCTTCTCCACATACACTTGGCGGCTTTTTACACCTCCAAAAATCCAGTACTGCTCATCCGATACCTGTGCCGCTACATACGGGTGTACGGTTGTTATGCTTTTATACTCCATAGCACTGTTCGGATACAAATACCATTTGCCCTGCTCCGACTGCACAAAAACCAAATTGTTGTTGATGTAGTAATGCACCAACTGCTTATCGGCAAAAACATATTCCGCATTTTCGGGGTCAAAGCACTTTATACCAAAGCTGTCTATCAGCAAATACATTTCTTTGGTAGAAGAAAGAAGCACCCTTTGTTTCTTCTGATAATGCGCATTTAAAATGCGGGCAACCTTTTCCTGCTTTAACCTCTGTGGTTCGTTCTTTTTCTCCTCGGTAATATTTTTTGCCCGGTATTCACTTATGCTTTCTGTTCTGGTCATATCATGCACCAGCGTGTCAGTACCGGTAACTGAAAACAGTTCTTTGTCCACCCAAAATGTATCTACTGTTTTCTGTATCTGTATGGGGCCTCCGTAAGGGTCATGAACAATCAGATACCGATTGTTTTTCTTCAGTATGTGAAAGTAGGTCCGAAACCCGGTGTTTATTTTCTGATAGCTTTCATATTCAGGCTTTATTTCCATCTCTCTGTTCAAATTGGTTAAGCCATAAAGGTTTCCAACTTTAAAATGGAAAAGGTACTTGTAGTTTTTAGAAAATGCTGCGGTGTCAAAACCAATATCGTCCCATAAGGTATAGGTGGCGGTCGCATTGTCTTTAGGCGAAGCAAACAGTGCTACCTTGCCGGCTTTCCAAACTAAAAAGTAGTCGTTCTTTAAACCAAAAACAAAATCATGAATCCTGTTTAGCATTTTAATACTGTCAAACTCAGGCTGGGTAACAATATTGGTTTTGGGGTTGTACAGGTCAATAATACCCCACTTTCCGGCTGCCTTATAAGCGTATACCCGTGGAGGAATGGAGTTGTAAATCAACTTTATGTCATCGTATTTAGGTTTAACCACCAGTTCAGTTCCACGGTCTGTTTTTACTTCAATACCATACTTACCGTCCTTTTCAACTATGCCTGTAAATTTGCTTTGGGCAAGCAATAAAGCGGGGCATAAAAAAGCGGCAACAACAAGTAATAAACTGTTCAGTAACTGTTTGCTGTAACTCATAAAGGGAATTTTTAACGGTGTTAATTTAGTAATATCTGATACTTCCACCACCCCCAACTCAAAAGATTTAAATCGTCAAAACGTAAAGCACCTCCGCAACGCTTCGCCCTTATTTCTTTTCACTCCAACTGGCGCAAAAATGTAGCATACATAGCCTGTGGCTGTAGTTCTTGAGCCTTGCTTTAGTCTGCATCATGTAATTTAATCAGTCCCTTACTTTCAGCAAAACTGTTAGCACTGCTCTGTAAAGGGTTAAAATGCAAGACGTGAGCGATGAGGTAAAATCTGTTGTTCCTTTCTCTCGCGATTAATAGCAAAACCATGAAAAGTCATCCATTAACATTAAGATCCCAATCATGGGGAATTTCAACAAGAGTTATAAGAGAAGAGAATGCATTGAAACAATCGCTACCTATTTACTCCCCAGCCGATGGATTTGGTTGATCAGTAGAATTAGCTTCTTGTGCGGAGGTAGTCTCCGCATCAATTTTTTCTACCTGCTTTGGGTTGCTGTTATTTTGTTGTCCTTTGGAAGCCTGTTTCTGCAAATTTTCCATGGTGGAGTATATGTCTTTGAGTTTTTCTTCTTTAGAAGCTATTGTCTCATTCAACATTTTTACTTTTAGGTGAATCAACTGCAACTCGAACGATTGAACATGGCTGCTCTTGCTTTGTTGTTCTAAGCGCTCTATATCTTTCTTATCGCGATTTAGCGAGGCTTCCATTTTATGAATTACTTCCGCTAACCCTTTAATGCGGGAAGCTGTTTTGTCGCTAAAAAAATGATTGCGCTGCTCATTCACATACTGAAATGTAGCATCAAAAATTTTGCGCACTTGCACATCATCAGCTTTGGTGTAGCGGTTTCTCCGGCCTTCGTGTTGAACAGTTTTCAATTCTTCCAACAATTCTTTAAAGTTAGCTTTATCATCAGCGCGGTTTTTTATGCTTTCTAATTTTGAAAGTACTTCATCGCGCAGGGCAGCCGAAGTTGTTTCAAATTCAACACTCTCTGTTTTTCTGAACGTTTTCAGTTTTTCAGAAATAGAATTGACATTCTCTTTAATTTTATCTAAGCGCTTTTGACTAATGTCTTTTTCTTTTCTGTGCTCCA
>CAZQYO010000386.1:0-2582 GCA_964597415.1 uncultured Chitinophaga sp. | reverse complement strand
CCAAACTAACTCGTAAAGAAAGGGTGAGTGTAGTAAAACGCATTGTGTTGTATGCCTTTCTCATTTGCACCATTGCACTATTCACTGGGCATTGGATTTTAGAACTCTTTGGACTTTCCGTCCCTATTATTCAATTAGCGGGAGGCATTATGATTTGCAAAATCGGTTGGGAATTTCTCGCCTCCGACAAAACCGATACTCCTACCCAAACTCCGGAAGACAATCCGGCAATGAATTCTTTATCGGGCTTAGAAAATAAAATCTTCTATCCTATCACTTTTCCGGTAACCACCGGAGCAGGAACTTTAGCGGTATTATTTACCCTAAGCACAAAGGTAGAAGTGACAGATATTTCACAATACTTAGTGAACATCGGAGCTTTGATGGTTTCAATACTGCTCATGTGCATCCTTATCTTTCTATTTTATACCAATGCGAATCGCTTGATCAACTATATGGGTTCACATAACGAGAAAATTATTAACCGGCTGATGGCTTTCCTTATTTTTTGTGTGGGATTACAAATTGCTGTAGATGGAATCACGCAAATTGCGAAAGGATGATCGGAAATGGCGGATTAATTTTTTCGCAAATACTTCGTCAGAATAACGATGGTTTGCCCTTCTATTTTACCTTCAATCTGCTCCACATTATCGGCCACTAATTTGATCCCCTTCACCACCGTGCCTAATTTGGCATTTAGAGACGAGCCTTTCACATCCAGGGTTTTAGTGAGTACCACATTATCGCCATCCTGCAATCGAGTGCCGTTGCTATCGCGGTGAAGTTCCACTGCGTCAGAGTTTTCATGGTCGCCAGTAGCCTTTGCCCAAGCCAAAGTGGCTTCGTCAAAAAACATCATATCAATAGCATCGCTTGCCCAACTTTCCTGTCGCAAGCGGTTTAACATTCGCCAACTCACAACCTGTACGGCAGGCACCTCGCTCCACATACTATCATTGAGGCAACTCCAGTGTGCAGGGTCTAATTCTTCTTTCTTATTTTACTGTAGGGCACACTTTTCACAGACTAACAGACTATCCTCTTCCCGATCTTCTGAATCAGGAGGTACCGGATATACCGCCAACTTATTTTCCGATTGACATAATTCGCAACGGTTATTACTGCGGGCACGAAGAGGATTTTCTACACTCATTTTATTCTTTTGGAGGGGCAAATCTAACCTTATGTTTCAGGAAATAGGGATAGAAAAAGAAGAATACCAGCGCGGCTGCTAATCAAGGAAAACACAAGTGACAAGTCAATCCATATTCCAAGATAAAATAGCCCTACTGAAGCTGAAAAAAATAATTTTGCGCCTGAAATAAATGTAGAAAAATTTGCCTTCTGCTATTCCGAGTTTAGCTCAATTACATCTTAGCCAACTGGGCTTAACATTCGCTTCTTTTGAAATTATCTAAGCTATGTTTATCCCAAGCTACACTTTAGTTGTAAAATTAAGTTTAGCTTTTAACTTTAATCCCTATGAAAATATTTAATAGAATAGCTCAGTTACTTATTCTATTCTCGCTTATTTATTACTCTCAATTTTATAAACTTGGTTCTCTTGCATACAGAATTTGGGATGAAGCACGACTTGCAACTAGTGCTTATGAAATGACCAAAACAGGAAATTTAGTTGTTACAACAGTAGGTTATAATCCGGATATGTGGAGTACCAAACCTCCTATGATGATTTGGGCACAAGCCCTTTGCATTAAACTGCATGGGTTGAATGAATTTTCAACCCGCTTTCCCGCTGCATTGTCGGCAACATTTACCATACTATTAACATTCCTATTTGTTCTATATCTTACCCAAAACGGATGGATTGCTTTGGTCGCAGCGACTGTACTTTGTACAGCACAAGGGTATATAGGCTATCACGGCACGCGCTATGGAGAATATGATTCAATGCTCACTCTCTTTACTACAGGTTATCTTATTGCACTCTTTCTCTATACCGAAGCAAATGATCCCCAAAAAAAGAGTCAATTTCTATTGCTATTTTTTATTGTCTTAATACTTGCAACCCTCACAAAGGGAATAGCTGCCTTACTTTTCGCACCGGCTATGCTTTTATATCTAATAATAAGAAAGTGCTTGGTAGAATTACTAACGAATAAGCACTTCTATTATGGGGTTATGTTCTTTCTTTTTATTGTGATGGGGTATTACTTTTTAAGAGAGCATTATAACCCCGGATATATAAAAGCTGTTTATGAAAATGAATTGGGAGGTAGATTCCTTACGCAATCAGAAGGGCATTTTGGCCCTCCTGATTTTTATTATTTCAATCTAAAATGGGAACGATTTGGCAATTGGTTTTGGATGCTTCCCACTAGTTTAATTTTCTTTGCCTTCCAAACGAACAAAAAAAGATTCAGAGCTACACTTTACGCTCTTATTTGTTCTACTTCATTTATAGCCATTTTATCTTTAGGTAAAACAAAAATTTGGTGGTATGACCTTCCTACTTATCCGCTTTTTGCAGTTATAATAGGAATAACGACCCTTCAACTTAGCAAGGGACTTAATTACCTTGTACCTATTATTGGGAAAAGAATTTCGCTACTCTTAGT
>CAZQYO010000385.1:0-2585 GCA_964597415.1 uncultured Chitinophaga sp. | reverse complement strand
GCGGTGTCATTGCCTACCGGGGTATATTTATAAGAAAAGAATAAGGTATCAGGTCTGTAAGTAAAGGGTGCCCCGTAGAATTGAGGAGATGCCCCATTAAAAAATCCGGTTCCGAGAGATAAAATCCCGGGAATGGTATCATTTGCTAATGCGATGAAAGTTGAGGTCAGTTTTACTGAAACTGCCCCGTCCACCTTATCTGCTGTGTCTTTCATTGACAAACCGGATGGCGCAATTGGTGGAATAATTGCATCTAAAGTGGTCCATCCGTCCGGTGCGGTGGTTGTAGTCCATGTTTCGAAACTACCATTAGGCACTTGTTGTGCATTCAATGCAAAGAAAGCCGCAACCAATGCTGTAAGCAGAGTAATTTTTGTTTTCATTTTTTTTTGTTTTTTACGTTACTAATTTTTTAACGCGGCAAAAATACAATTTTAGGGGAATGATTATTAGGGTAAAGTGTAGCGGATTAGCTTTTAGCAAAAAATGACAATACAGTGACAATACGAACTTGCTATACCCGGATAAATGTGATAGCCACTTGGAGCAAGCCAATCAGAAACCCGATGATTCCTCCAATATATTCTACGAATTTGAGTTCCTTCTGTAATATCTTCATTAATAATTGCTCCAATTTATCTACCTCTAAAACAGCCACCCGATCTGAAATAATCTTGGCTACATCAAAGTCCTTTTCAATCTTCATCACCACGTGATCTATAATTTCAGGAGTGAAGTATTCGATCTCTTCTAAAATTTCTTGTTTGAATTCATTTCTGCGCTTTTCACTGAGTAGGGTTGACAAAACGGGATGTTTCTGTTGAAATGATCCATTCAGATAATCATCTAATTTTTTTTCTACAATGGCTTTTATGTGGCTCATTTGTTCTGCGGATTTCAAATGAGGACTTATGTCTTCGGGAGTCAGAAGTTCGGAGGCAATCATATTTCCAATTTTGAGGGCTACTTCGGTTTGGTGTTTGGGAAAAATGCCATGAAAAGTAATTCCCAGTAATTGGCGAGGTTGGCGAGGGTAGAACAACATCTTAATAGCCACCCAGTTAGTGAACCACCCTATGAGTGCAGAAATAAATGGTAGAAGAACAATAAACCCCATTAAAACGATGTATAAATCACTAACGAGGTTAATGAATTTTGGGGACAGCCCGGCAGATTAAATTACAACTCGCGAAAAGAGGCGAGTATATTATTGGCATCTTCCTTATAAAGCAACTTTCGATCTTCTCCTCGAGTCCATACGCTGACATGATAAAATTTATTTTTGCCTTTCAACACTAATTCGTTGAAGTAGATATTCTCCTCGTTCATTTTCCCGTATATCTCTACCCTCACTCCTTTCAGTCCACCGATGGTTACGTCTGTTGAATCAGTGATAACCGGATTCTTTAAGGCGCTCTCTATTATTTGCAGGTGATGGCTAACTATTTTAGACAGGTCTTGTTTTTGCAACGAATCGGCTTCGGCAGAGCCAATTGCATAAAAGTTGCGAAAACGGTTGGCATATTGAAAGGGAGCACCTTCATCCAAATCATGCTGCTCACTCATCCAAGAGGGAACAGAAATAGTAAACTCATTATTCACGTTCACTTTGTCATAGTTATTAGAATAACGGCAACCGGTTTCGGCAAATATTCCGAAACAGAGCAGAATAAAAATCAGATGCTTCATCAGCTTAAAAATTTGCTGCGAATGTAATCAGCTTTGATGTTCTCTTGCTAAAAGCTGTTTGCGCAAAGTTTTGGTTCTTAGATCGGGGGCATTGTGGCTCCATCCGGGTGAGTAAAATATAGGGTATTTGAAACTGATCTAAAGCAGGTTTAAGTGTAAATACAAAAGAGACTACTATATATATGTAGGGGGATTTTTCTTTTGCAAAATGCGATTATGGCTGAATAATGATTGAGTTTGTTAAAACAGGATGTGATTATGATGAGACAGGTTGTTAAAATGATGAAACAGGATGCGAGTTTGATGAAACAGGATGCGAGCTTGATGAAGCAGGTTGTTAAAATGATGAAACAGGATGCGAGTTTGATGAAACAGGTTGCTAAAATGATAAATCCGAATGCGATTATGATGAATCAGGATGCGATTATGATGAAATGGGTAGGCTTTATGATGAAATGGGGGTGAGTCTCGAAGGGGTGGCCTGATTTATTTCGGGAACAAAGCGGCTAAACCAAATAGCTCCGATGATGGAGAGTGCTGCGAATATTGAAATAGCGTATAGGTAATAGGCCTGATTTTGAAGCAGTAAATACACTAGTATAGGAATAAGCAGGTGGCGGAAATACTCTAAAGGCACCACCCATTTTTTCTTTTCAAACATGGCTCCGAAATTGACTACCGTTAGAATAATAATAGCTGAAAAAGTGATTTGCCAACCGAGGTGGTTCAGCGGGTCTTTCTTATACAGCACCAGAAAAGCAGAAGTGCCTAAGAGCAAGAGCACAAACTCGAAAAATATGTAGTGATTGAACCGGTTGGATACCTCCGTATTGTATTTTTGAAAAGTTTGCGGGCTTACCTCTTTAGGAGGAGAAATGCCGCCAAGAGAGGCCGGT
>CAZQYO010000384.1:0-2604 GCA_964597415.1 uncultured Chitinophaga sp. | reverse complement strand
TATTATTAAGCGGAGAAGTGTATTTGCTCCAATCGGCATAACTGAAATCTGCCCCCAACATCCAAAAGCGCTCGTTGCCAAACATGACTCCCGCTCCTATGTTGAAGGGCATATCGAGTTTATTCTTCTGATTAAAAACAGCCGTTTGGGTATCTACCGGCACTAAGCCCACTCCCGAAACAACCTCAAAACGATCCCAATAATTAGTGAGCTTGGCATTCATTTTAATGCCTCCCGAACCATACGCGCCTATGGTCATAAATATATCGGTACGCTCATCGGGATTGTCGAGATTGTGGAATATTCTTCTGCGGTATTGCAGCCCTACGGTATAGCTGAAACTATTCACGTTCATAGTAGTGTTGTTTCGGGTGCTGTATGCTTGCACACTATCGGGAAAAGTAATGACCTTTTGATAGTCGAGCTTGCCGAAAACATAGCCGAGATTTAACCCGATAGAAAAATTATCGCGCTCATTAATTCTGCTTTTGATTTTATATGCCCCTCCGGCAAACACTTGATACACGGAGCCTTGCCCGGAATACAAGTTTCTGAAAGAACCCAAAGAAGAATCATTTACTTGCTGAATAAAATTGTAGTTGATGTTAGTGTATGGAAGTAACCCGATAGTAATCGCCCACTTGTCGGGCTTAAGTACAAAGGCCAATGCAATGTGGTTGAGATTGCCGTTATCTGTCCGGTACACAGAGTCTTTGGTTTTAATACTCATGCCGTCATAGTTAACTCCCGCTTCGATGGTGGTGCGCGTGAGCGAAGCGTAGGAAGCGGGGTTGGCGTAATTGATGTTGAGCGCACTGGTATAAGCAGCGGCTACGCCTCCCATTCCCAGGTTAGCTGAAAACACATTAGAACGAACATATCCGAGGCCGTATCTGGAATAAGGCGAAGCTGCCTGAGAGGAAACGTTTAAACTACTTGCCATCATGAAGAATCCCACTATACCTACCACTGCGTGTCGAACTATCCGCGAACCATAACCTGTTTTCTTCATTGATTGAAATTCAAAATTGTATTAAGCCCCTCCAACACTAAATAAGGGCGGGCAAATATCTCACTTTTGAGCAGAGTAACAAAAAGACCGGAATCGCCTCCCGTTGCTACCACTTTCAGGTTTCCGAAACGCGATTCGTATTCTTTTATTATTCCTTCTACTTCGCTTTTTATTCCGTTCATTACCCCGCTTAAAACGGAGTGTGCAGTATCCACTCCAATCAGTTCATATGCGGTAAACTGCATAGGGTCTATTAAAGGTAACTTGGCGGTGTAGTTGTGCAGGGCTTTAAAGCGCATCATCATACCGGGTGAAATTGCACCTCCCTCAAATTCGCGTAGCTTATTGATAAAATCATAAGTAATGCAGGTGCCGAAATCAATTTTCAGAACATCGTGTCCGGGGAAAAGATGACTGGCCGCTACACTGCCCGCGATGCGGTCAGTGCCTAAGGTGTCGGGCGTTTTGTAAGAGATAAGAATAGGAAGGGCGGTAGAGCTATTCAGATGCAATACCGGGATACCCTGTTCGCGAAGCAGCTCTTCGGTATCCGCATCTTCTCCCGTTTTAGAAATAATGGCTCGTCTTATTTTACATCTTTTTAGCATCTCCTCCAGCTCTGCCGGCTGAACGTGTGCTTCCTTCATAGCATTGCCCGAGAAGAGGGCAGCTTTCATAGTAGTATTTCCTATGTCAATTGCCAGATTCATTTTGCATAAATTTTATGATTGAGACATATCGAATTTATGTATAAAAGCGATTCCTTGCTATATCTGAGGACTATTCCAGTATCCGCTTCCCGTCAATGTATTTCACGATAAAGCTTTCCTTATACCGCGGTTGCATCTGACTTTTCCAAAACTGATAACATTCGTGGTAGGTTTTGTATTTGCCGAGCATGTATTTAAACAGGCCGTCTGTATCTTCAATTACCTCAAATCCTTTTAGGTGGGTGTAGTAATTAGTGTCTAAGGGTACATACTTTTTCAATGCATAGAACTGAATCCGGTAAAAGGTATCGGTCACTAATTTCAGGTTCTTCCCTTCTATGGGTTTTATCACCTCATTCGCGTTGACCGAGCTACTCTTTAAATCTTCGACTCCTTTAGTTTTCATTTTTACTTCCGCCTCAGTTTCGCGTTTTTCTTTCTCCACTTCATCAACGTTTTTTATATTCTCCTTTTCGGCTGATGGATTATCAGCTACGCTTTCTTTAGCTGTGTTCCCGGTGGTTTTTACAGTCGGTTCGATGGAGGGACGGTGAAGGATATTCGCAGTATCTGCATGAGGAAATGCCGCACTTGTGGTGGAATCAGTATTTACCGTAACTGTTTTTGTTTCACTTGCAGTAAACAGTTTCTCAGCCTTATTTTTCTCAGCTTCATATCTATTGGAGCTTTTGCTTTTTTCTGCCACCGGATTTTCATCCGTATTAACCGAATCCTCTTTCCCATAAATCATAGCTAAAGAAGGAGGGTTGCTCCCTGCCTTTGTAGTTCCTGTTAAAAGCGGAGCATCGCTTGGCTTTAGCAGTTCAGGCCGTTTTTGGTTAAAGCGATTGTTCCAAGCGGCTTTAGTCAGGTCTATTGTTT
>CAZQYO010000383.1:2316-2618 GCA_964597415.1 uncultured Chitinophaga sp. | reverse complement strand
ATTATTTTCTCGTACACTTTTTCGAGCAAACGAGGCACTGTTGTAAAGCAATAGGGCTGCACTTCTTTGAGATTTTCACCGATAGATTCTAAACTTTCGGCATAGTGAATGTGTATGCCAAAGGCTAAGTAACTGAAGAACACCATGCGCTCGAAGCTATGGCACAAAGGGAGAAAACTGAGAGCCTTCTCATCTTCGGCAAATGGGGTTACTTCCTGCACGCTCTTAATGTTGCTCACTATGTTGCGGTGGGTGAGCATTACGCCTTTTGGATTTCCAGTGGTGCCGGAAGTATAAATAAT
>CAZQYO010000383.1:0-2271 GCA_964597415.1 uncultured Chitinophaga sp. | reverse complement strand
CGGTGACTAACTCTTTTCTTTTTTGAATTTCGGGAAGGTTGACTTGTTCTACAGCCGGAAGAGATTCCCAAAGATTAGAAGTGCCGGCTACTTTATCAAATACATAAATGCCTTTCAGCCCGGCTACCTTTCCCATTAAAGGCTGCACTTTCTTTAAGATTTCTTCGTTGCCTACAAAAGCATATTGAATGTCTGCGTCAGTAAAAATAAATTCATAATCTTTTTGGGCGATGGTGGGATACATCGGCACATTTACCAAGCCTATTTGCTGCGAACCAAAATCGAGCAGATTCCACTCCGGACGATTGGTGGCAATGATGGCTATTTTATCATCCTTCTTAAGCCCGAGATTAATCAGCAACTGACTGACGCGATCTGTTAGCTCCTGCGTTTCTTTAAATGTATAGTGTTTCCAGCTTTTTAAGTTTTCGGCAGTCAGTTCTTTAGCAGATAGAAATGGTTTGTCAGGGCGGTTATTGACCTGCACTGTCAGAAAATCAAAGAGTCGCTGGATTTCCATAGTTGCAATTTAAGTTGGATGTTTGAGGATTATTTAATGAGTTTACTGATAGCCTTAAATTCATCGGTGCCGGCCTGGTCGAGCAGCATAAAAAGAATCATTTCCACAGAGGTAATAAAGGCCCCTGCCTGGCGCATTCGCTCTAATGCAATTTGTTTGTTTTCGGCTGTGCGGGACGAAACCGCATCTGCTACTACGTGCACATTGTATCCTTCTTTCAGCGCATCTAAAGTGGTTTTAAGCACGCAGATATGGCTTTCTACTCCACACACAATGATGTCTTTTACGTTGGTTAGTTTCAACTGATCATCTACCGGTTGGCTGAGCATACAACTAAAGCATATCTTTTCAATAACGTTAGCCGAATCAGACAACTGTATTTCCTTGCAGGTATGGCCCAATCCCTTGGGATATTGCTCGGTGATAATGGTTTCAAGTCCGAATATTTCAGCTCCGCGCAACAGTTTATTCACGTTAGAGAAGAGTATATCGCTTTCATTAATTACAGGTATTAGCTTTTCCTGTACATCCACTACCAGCAAGGCAGTGTGTTCGCGTTTGATAATTCCGAGATTCATATTTGAGTAGATTTAGTTTAATGGTTACATGGAAATAGACCCTTTGCGGAAGTCTGTTTTTCCGGTGATGGCATTGATGATATAGGGAGCTCCGTTTCGGCTCATGGTTTTTGCTTCGGCTACTGCCGTTTTAAAACCGTCTAAGGTATCTACGCGAACGCCCTCACCGCCAAAAGTTCGCGCTATCATTTGGTAGTCGCTATAGGCCAGATTCATGGCGCAGTCGCTATTTAAAATTTCTATTTGGTCTCGGGCTATTTGACTCCAGCAGGCATCGTTTCCTATCACTGAAATAACGGGGAGGTTGAATCGCTTGAAGGTGTCATATTCCATCAAGCTGTAGCCCGCACTTCCGTCCCCGTATATAATCCATACATCCTTTTCGGGGAAAATCAATTTAGCTCCAATGGCAAAGCCTGCACCTACGCCCAGTGTGCCAAAAACTCCCGGGTCTAACCAGCCGAGCGGCCCTCTTGGTTTTAGCGTGTAGGCAGAGGTAGCTACAAAGTCGCCCCCGTCTGCCACTAAAATGGTGTTGTCATCTAACATCGGTTCTAATTCGCGGAAGAGTTTGATCGGGTTAATGCCGAGGTTTACCGGGGCATTGGCTTGCTCGTCTATATTGGTTTCGCGCTGGGCATCGCGGGCTTTTAAGGTTTCTATCCACGAAGAATAATTTCCCTGTATTTTTTTGCTGAGGGCAATCAGAAAATCTTGAGGGTCGGCTAATATGGGAAGGGAAGGTGTTTTGTTTTTGTTTAAATCTTCCTTGCTGCGATTGATAGAAATAAAAGGACGATGACCAATGTGATTGCCATAATCTAAGCGGAAGTCGTTGGGCACACCGGCCAAAATAATCAGGTCTGCCTGCTTGATAGCGTCTTTTCGGTGATGGCGCATTTGCAGAGGATTATCGCGCCCCAATAAACCTCTTCCCATTCCGCTTAAATATACCGGAATACCGAGTTGACTTACCGCTTCTGCTAACTGCTGTGCTTTTTGTGGATTCATCATCGCCCCACTGCCTATCAACATCAGCGGCTTAGTGGCTGCTTTTATCCGCGCAGCCGCTTTCTCTATTTGTGAGGAAGAGTGAAGGGGATAATGGGGCGTTTGAATGGCGGTGTTGAAATTGACCGCATCCTTTCCGGCAAATAAATTTTTTGCATGGTT
>CAZQYO010000382.1:0-2620 GCA_964597415.1 uncultured Chitinophaga sp. | reverse complement strand
ATCACCATTTTATTGATTATTAAAATTTAACTTATCATAGCTGAAGCTGCGGTTTACTATGCCGAATTGTATTCCATAAGAGAGGGAATGTTGCGAGTTTTTCCCTAAGGTAAGTACGTATGAAAGTGACATCGCGGTATTTAAAGAAGTGAACTTGGAATCTCCGGCCCGATCAAAGTAAAAGAGTAAACCACCACCCACCCGGTCGTCATTATTCAAAGTGATAAAATTCATTTCAGCCGAAGCAGAAAAAGTGTTGAACTTAACGGGTACCGTAGGCCATTGGTTTTTATAATTCCCAACAAAGCGAAAATCGCCATTGAACAAGTCTGTATTGGCCGGATTTTGATTAAGGGGAGAAAAATTAAACTGAGAGAAATGTATGTCTTGTGCCGGTAAATGCGAGCACAAAAGCAAAAGCATCACCACTAAGCCTTTACTAAGTACCGATTTTGAATGTATGCTCCTCCTCATCGCAGTAAGGTTACATTTCCTTTCTTAAAAAATTTCTCTCCACTTGGGCATAACCCTTCCACATAATAACCGAAAACAGCGGGGTCTAATTTTCGTCCCTTCAATGAGCCATCCCACCCTTTGGCAATATCTTTCGTTTCAAAAACCCGCTGTCCCCATCGGTCATAAACGGCAAAATATAATTCTGTGATTTGATTGCCACGCACATAAAGCACATCATTTTTCCCATCGTTGTTGGGAGAAAATGCGTTGGGAATATAGAGGTTTGCCTCTTCGCAGGGTTTCCTCAGTACCACCACCATTACCGTATCTTTTTTGCGGCATCCCTGCGAGTCAAACACTTCTACAAAGTAAGCGTGAGTGGTAGTAGGGAAAGCATAGGGGTTTATCCTATCGGTTGCGCTCAAGGTGCTATCGGCCTGCCATTGATAGCTGACCACCGAAGTACTGTAGGTGATATTCAGTTGCGAGGTGTCTCCAAATAAAATGGTATCGGGAACGGCATAGGCATTTACATTCGGAAGTGCAGATAGCACACTAATCTGAATAGAATCGCTAAAAGTACACCCGAGTTGATTAGTTATAGTGACCGTAAATGTGGTATTCCCCGAAGGGCTGACGAAAGGTGTGGCGGTGTTGCCTCCCGAAATAATTTGTGCAGAAGGCTCCCACAAATAAGTTAGTTGCTGGTTGGGTTGCGAGTTTTGAACTGTAAGTTGTAAGGTATCGCCTGCGCATAAAATATCAGAACCTTGTAAAGAAAGTGCATCGGTGAAAACGATGACCGCTTGCTTTATTGTATCTGTGCAAATTCCGTTGGACACTAACAAAGTGTAAACGGTAGATTGTGTGGGAAACGCCAGCGGATTAGATACGTTGGCTGAACTCAGGGTGGCAGAGGGAGTCCACAGGTAGTTGATGGTAGAATCATTACTCGGAGGAACACCTATTTGAACACTTTGTGTATTGCAGATAGTCAAGGTAGGCAGCGTGTCAGTGCCCTGACTTCCTATCACCAAAATCTTTTTGGTAATGGTATCGGTAAAGTTACAGCTTCCCGGATCGGTAATAACCAAGGTCACATCGAACAGTCCGGTTTGCGAATACTGGTGAGAAGGATTTTCTTGAGCAGCAGTTTGTCCATCACCAAAAAACCATTGATAAGAAGGGGTTTGAACGGAGGAACTCAAATTCTGAAATTGAACCGGAATATTCTTACAGGCATTGGGTACGGTAAAATCTGCCAGACAAATAGGAAGATCTAAATCGAACTTGAAAATGGCATTATTGCAATTACTCGATTTGTTAGTGGGAGAAACAGCTCCGGGAGTGGTGGGGAAATCGCTGTGTCCTCCACAACCGGCACACACCGATTGATAAACAATACCACGTTTATCAAATCGGCTGGTTCCTCCATCTACATGTTCTTCACTTTGATTGCCTCCCATAAAGGTAGCGTAGGTCAATTGCGATGCGTCATCTTTTAGTACCATCAAATAAAAATCCTGACCATCGGTAGTTCCCTTAAAGGCATTGGAGGTTACATCTAATCCGGTAGTGCCACCGGTTCCTCCCACAATATTATTTACTCCCTGGCTGCCCCAGCCACAAGCGTAAATACTGTTGCATACATCTACCAGAAATGCAGTGGGCGAAATATCGGTCACTCCTAAGCCTCTTCCAAAAGAAGTGGACCAGATAACACTGTCTAACTGCGGGGTTAGTTTAGAGATAAATTGCCCTCCATTGGGCTTATTGTACACTGCATTTTTAATGTAATTACTGGCGGAGTTATCTGCCTGACCCAGCACATACACATGGTTGCTTTTATCTAACTCCACAAAATATATTTGATCGTAATCGGCATATCCATAATAAGTGGCTGCCAGATTTTGCTGTCCGTTTTTATCTATATGGATCAGAAAACCATCTGCCTCGCCACCCGCAAATGAGTTTTGTAAAGTGCCCGTTGTGACTGGAAAATTTAAGGAGCGGGTACCTCCCGCAACGTATAAGTTCTCTGCATTATCAATGGCTACAGAATATGCGGCATCGTCATCGCTGCCGCCAAATGTGGTACTCCATACCATCGTGGAAAGGTTAGCATCCATCTTAAATACACAAGCATCTAAACCACCGCCAAAGG
>CAZQYO010000381.1:0-2662 GCA_964597415.1 uncultured Chitinophaga sp. | reverse complement strand
CGTGAATGGAATATGAATGGGGGATTTGGCTTCAACAAACAGTGGGGGTATTCTTCTATTTCTTTTAGCACTTTTAACCAAAAGATTGGATTTAATGATGGCGACCGTGATAGCAGCGGGTTATTTTTAAAAGAGATAGTTAGCGGTGATTCCGTAATTACTTCTACTGCTGATGGGGCTGATTTGAAAGGCTACCGGATTTTCACTCCTTCCCAAAAGGTGAACCATCATCACGTGTCTATTCAAAATAAAATTTTTATCGGACGTGGAAGTTTGGCCATTAATGCGGCTTGGCAGATGAATGAGCGAAGAGAATTTGGCGATGTGTTACACCCTTCCATAGCAGGGCTGCATTTTCTGATGCACACCGGTTCATTAGATATACAATATCATTTGCCTGAAATGAAATACTGGAATACCACGGTAGGAATAAGCGGTACTTATCAAAATAGCATGAACAAAGGAACCGAATTTCTTATCCCCGCTTATCATTTGTTCGACTATGGAATTTTTGCCATTACACAACGTAGATTTCAACGTCTTTTTTTTGAAGCCGGTTTGCGATTCGATCAACGATTTTTTCATTCGCAGCAGTTATTTCTCAACCATGATGGAAAGGCAACCAATGAGTCAGACACTTCGGCTGCGCAAATTTTTTCGGAGTTAAAAAAAATGTTTTGGAATTTTTCGGGTAGCATCGGCCTCTCTTATCGTGCCAATAATAACTGGGTAATCAAGTTTAATGTAGCCAAAGGATTTCGTGCTCCGGTGGCGGCTGAGTTGACTTCGAATGGGCAACATGAAGGAACTTTTCGCTATGAGTACGGGAATGTAAACCTAAAACCAGAATCGAGCTATCAGGTAGATGCCGGAATAGATTACAGTAGTGAGCACGTCAATGTAAGTGTAGATGTGTTTGAAAATTCTATCCTTCATTACATCTACATTCAAAAGCTGAGTAGTGCGAATGGTGGGGACAGTGTGTTACAAGCTGCTGATGGAAGTTGGATACAGGCGTTCCGGTTCAAACAAAATAATGCGGTGTTGGCCGGAGTAGAAATCACCATGGATATTCACCCACACCCTGCTGACTGGCTGCATTTTGAAAATTCATTCGGCTATGTGTATGCGGTTAACCTTCACCAGCCGGATAGTGCTAAATACCTTCCCTATACACCACCGGCTCATTATCGCGGAGAGTTGAGATTTGATATTCCGAAAACAGGTAATTGGATTCGCGGCCTATTTGGGGGTATTCACTTTGATTATTTTTTTCAGCAAAATCATGTTTTACTAATGGATAATACAGAAACCCCTACTCCCGGTTATGGCTTGCTGGGTGTTGCTTTGGGTTTTGATTTTTATTCGGGAGGAAAAGCAAAGATATTTTCATTCATAGTTGCCGGAGAAAACCTGACCAATACAGCTTATCAAAGTCATTTAAGCCGGTTGAAATATTTGGAGGTAAATCCGGCAAACGGCAAACGCGGCATTTGGAATATGGGAAGAAATTTTAGTGTGAAGATATTGTTCCCCTTAGAATTTAAGTGGAACAAAAAATAGTCAGCTGATAGATAGTAAGGGTGGGGAGGGAATGTCAAAATTTTATAGATATGATGAAGGGATTCCTTTTACTTTTAAAAAATGAAAGGAGTATTTCTTATTGGCTTTATTTTTTTCGTCTGCGTTTTGAATGCGCAACCAACTCTTGTAAAGCAGGTAATAATCATAGGGGTGGATGGTTTGTCACCGGATGGAATAATTCATGCGCATACTCCCAACATAGATTCGCTGATGGCTCAAGGTAGTTCAACCTTTGAGTGTAAAGCTCAGATGCCTACGGTGAGCAGTCCAAACTGGGCTTCGGTGATTAATGGTGCCTCGCCAAGTGCACATGGTATTTGGAGCAATAGCTGGAAACTGAAGCAAATCAAAGATTCTATTTATTGCTATGGAAAGAAGGGGCAAATGTTTCCTACTATTTTTAGAGTGCTTCGAGAACAAAAGCACCATGCGCAGATAGTTATATTTTCTGCGTGGTGGAGTTTTGTTCGGTTGGTAGAGCCGCGGGTGTGTAATGTTAAAGAGCGCACACTGTTTACCAATTTAACAGCACAAAGAGCAGTCACTGCAATTCGCTTTCGCCAACCCGATTTGCTATTTCTGCATTTTGATGAAGTAGATGAAGCCGGACACAAGTATGGGCATGGAACTCCGCAGTATTATGAAGCCGTAAGTTCGGTAGATAAAGCTATCGGTAAAATAGTGAAGGCAGTGAAAAGTGCCGGCATAGAAAACAGCACTGTGATTATGCTTATTGCTGATCACGGAGGTATTGGCAAAGGCCATGGCGGCAGTACCCCGCAAGAAATTAATGTGCCTTACCTTATGAAAGGACCGGGGGTTAAAAGAGGTTATCATCTCAAAGGACATCCGCGAAATTTTGATACTACAGCCACAATAGCAAAAATACTAGGGCTTAAAGCTCCCAATTGTTGGGAGGGGTTACCGATTGAAGAAATATTCAATGAAACCCGGTAACGATAAAGCAACATCATGTCTTTTTAGTAAAACTGACTTTTCTCATTAGGTGGTTCAACGTTCATGCTCTATATTTGCAGTTCAGTGAAATATATCCTCTGCATATTTCTTGCGTTATCAG
>CAZQYO010000380.1:0-2675 GCA_964597415.1 uncultured Chitinophaga sp. | reverse complement strand
CTAACCCCTCCTACATCTGTTGACACCACCGGAACGCCCGAAGCCTGCGCTTCTATCAAGCTGACCGGGGTGCCTTCGTTGTTGGAGGTTAAGGCAATGATATCCATTCCTGCATTAGAGACATCAATCTCCTTAATCCAACTTGTAAACGTTACTATGGAGTTGTCCATTTTATCGCTTTCGTGAGCCAGTAAACCCAACTCCCGCGACAAGATCTCCAATGCTCCTCTCTCCTCTCCGTCACCTATGATAAATGCCCTTATTTTTTTTGTAGATTTTTCACTCACCTCCTTTATGGCTTTCAAAAAAAGTTCATGATTTTTAATTGGCACCAGCCGACCTATAATTCCTATCGCTATCTCCTCATCTGCAATGCGATACTGCACCCGAAATTTCTTTCGCTTCTCTTTTGTATTTGTTTCAAATCGGGCTAAGTCAAAGCCTAAAGGAATAATAGTAAACTTGCCATCAGGGGCTACCGAAAAGGTATTAGCCAATTCCCACTTTTGCAGATCGCTTAACGCAATAATCTTCGTTGTTTTCTTTGCCAGGTAGCGTTCAATACCTAAAAACATACGGCTCTTTACCGGATTAAAATAGGAGTGAAATACGTGGCCATGAAAGGTATGGATAATCGTCTTTGTTCCGCTATGGGCAGCCGCCAAACGGCCAACGGCTCCGGCTTTTGCCGCATGTGTATGAACGATGTCCGGCTTAAATTCATCAATAATTTTGCGAAGCTTGTAATAGGATTTATAATCTTTAAAGGGATTTAGTTCGCGATACATATCGGGAAGATAGACCGGCTCAAGACCTAATTCCTTAACAATAAATTCAGAACTCTCCTCGGTTTCATCCTTCATGCCTGAAACTAATAGGGTTTCAAATTCAGGTTCCAGATATTTAGTCAGGTAGGCCGCATTAAAGGTAGGCCCTCCCAGATTAAGCCGGTTAATAATTCTCAAAACTCTGGGCATAGAAATATTTTCATTAAACATGTAATATTCAGAATCATCCGGCCATATATCGTTTATACCAGTGCTGAAATACAACTAAACTCCAAACAATAGCGTGTGCATCTCCCGGGTTATTGCTGAATACCTTCTCCTTTATCTTCCGAATTGATTCCGGGCAAAATATGTCTTGTTCTTTGATAAAGCCATCTTCTAAAAGATCATTTTCAATCATTTCTCTCAATTCTGTTTGCAGCCATTTTAATAAAGGTACTTCAAATCCCTTTTTGGGACGGTTGAATAATTCGCTTGGCAAAACATCTGCAAAGGCATCCTTTAGTATTCTTTTTCCGTTACCTTCTTTTATCTTAAAACTCACCGGTAAAGAAAAAGCAAAATCTACGACCGTATAATCCAAAAGCGGCACTCTCACCTCGAGGCTGTTGGCCATGCTCATACTATCCACCTTAGTAAGCATATCGCCCGGCAAAACCATGTTTAAATCAGCCAGTAACACATCATTCAAATCACCATGTTCGCGAATAAAGCCGCACATTAACTCTTTAAAATTTGCAAGATTGCTGCGATTGACTTGCTCCGGATGGGCGAACATGGACAAGGCTTCTGTATCACTCTGAAAAGCACACCATCTCCAATAGCGCTCCGAAGGACTGAGATACATACCTTCGGAAAATCGTTCCAACTGGCGGAATAAATTGGTCCATTTTGAATGGCGCGATTGCGGTAATAATTTGAAAAGCGGTAAGCCGGCTTTTATCAGTTTATTAAGATTGGTGTTCTGCCTAATTAGATATTCTGCTTTGTGCTTATTGTAACCGGCAAATAACTCATCACCTCCATCTCCCGAAAGAGCAACGGTTACTTTTTGCTTGGTATAATTACTTAACAGATATACAGCGATAGCAGACGAGTCGGCAAAAGGCTCATCCATATAATCTAAGACCTCATAAATGCAACCAAACATATCATCATTTGAAATAGAAAATACGGTATGGTTCGTTTGGAATTTCTTGGCTACGAGATTGGCATACTTGGTTTCATCAAAAAAAGGCTCGTCTTTAAATCCTATACTAAAAGTGTTTAGGTGCTTAACATTTTGAGAAGCGCAATAAGTGACGATAGACGAATCAATTCCCCCGCTTAGAAAAGTACCCAAGGGAACATCACTCACTAATCTTCGCTGCACCGCCTCTTCTACTAATTTTCTGAGTTGAGCTTTCTTCTGATCATAGTCTTGCTCCGATTGCTCTATTCTTTCTCCGGGGCAAAACGGAACTTTATAGTACTGTTCTGATTGTAAATTACCTTCTGCTGAAATAATTGCATAATAGCCCGGCAGCAGTTTCGCCAGGTGTTTCAACATGGATTTGTTTCCCGGCAAATAGTTTAGTTGTAAATAAATAGCCAGCGATTGGAAGTCTATTTCCCTTTCAATAGGAAATTGGAGTATGGCCTTTAACTCGCTGGCAAAGATAATGTGTTGATCTCTCGCATAAATATATAGCGGCTTGATGCCGTATCGGTCTCTGGCTAAAAAAATTTCTTCTGTTACCTTATCAAAAACCGCAAAAGCAAAAAAACCATTTAAAAAATGAAGACATTCTTTGCCGTATTGAATATAGAGGTACAACAGAACTTCGGTATCTGAATGGGTAAGCAGTGGAATCTCGGGGATATACTGCTCTCTAAGTTCGCGGTAAT
>CAZQYO010000379.1:0-2690 GCA_964597415.1 uncultured Chitinophaga sp. | reverse complement strand
CCTATCCCGCATCCTTTAGGGCGCACCCTTGGCGTCACTACGATAATCAATTCCGGTACTTGTTTTCGTACACCCGAAAAAATGTTTGCGGTATGGAAAGATAAATTTGGATTAAGCAAAGTGGAATATGCCGACCTTATCCCGCTTTTTGAAGAAGTCGAGAACATGATTCATGTGCAGGAAGCTCCTTACGAATTGTTGGGTGCCAATAACCAGATGTTTGCAGAAGGAGCGGGCAAATTGGGACTTCACGGAAGACCATTGATGCGGAATGTTATTAATTGCAAGGGGGCGGGTTTATGTGTATTCGGCTGTCCTGAACATGCCAAGCAAAGTATGGAAAGAAATTTCCTTCCCGCAGCTTCAGAACTCGGAGCCAACATCATCACTTCGGCAAGAGCAGAAAAGATTATTACTCAAAACAAAGCCGCTAAGGGTATTGAAGGAAGTTTTTTAGATGTCAATCGTAAACAGAGAACAAAGTTTCGGATTGATGCCCCGGTAGTGGTACTGAGTTGCGGGGCAATATATACTCCTTATCTGCTTTTGAAAAATAGGATGGCTAATGGTTCGCGGCAAGTAGGGCGAAATCTGCATATCCACCCGGCTGCTAAAGTAATTGCCCTGTTTGATGAGGCGATTGACGCTTGGAACGGTGTGCCACAGGGGTATTATGTAGATGATTATGCTGGTGAGGGAATTATGTTTGAAGGATTCTTTCTGCCCCCGGCAATTCTTTCGTTTGCACTACCAGCTATGGGTGCGAAGCTGAAAAGTTACATGGCTGATTACCGTAAAATGGCGGGGTTCGGAATTATGGTTACCGATACCTCGAGTGGCAGGGTAATTAAGGGATTGAATCATTCTCCGCTCATCTTTTATAATCTGAATGAAGCCGATACAGCAAAGTTTGCGAAGGGAGTACAGATTGCTGCTCGTGTTTATTTGGAAGCTGGGGCTAATAGAATTCTCCTTCCCATACATGGTATTGATGAAATAACCTGTGAATCCGATTTGCTAAAACTAAAGGGGATAAAAATTAAACCGGGTGACCTCGAACTAAGTGCTTTTCACCCAATGGGCACCTGCCGCATGGGCGATAATGCAAAGAATAGTGTAGTGAACAGCCATCTCGAAACACATGATGTAAAAGGTCTTTTTATAGCCGATGCTTCGGTGTTTCCTTCCAGTCTTGGTGTAAATCCGCAAATAAGCATCATGGCGTTTTCGCTATTTGCGGCTAACTATCTGCTGAAAAACAAAGGTCATTATTCCGCATGAAAAGAGAAAGCGTCAATTATACGAAGTATAAATCCGGTCAGCGACAGGGACACTACGAAAGTTTTTTCATGCGTGCTAATCACCCTTCGTTACCACTGGCTTTCTGGATTCGCTATACTATTTTCTCACCAAACAATCATCCTGAAAATGCTATCGGGGAACTATGGGCAATCTATTTTAACGGGATAAATCACACCCACGTAGTTGTAAAAAAGGAAGTCCCTATCAGTAAATGTGTTTTTGATAATCACAAATTTTTTGTTCGCATAGCCGATTCGCTGTTACAGCCAAATCAATTTATTGGTGATGTCGCGACCAATGGCAACACTATTGCATGGAGCATAAACTTTAGCGGAAATTCGGAGCCGCTGTTTATGTTTCCTGAAAAACTATACGAAGGAAGTTTCCCTAAAGCAAAATTGTTAGTAGGTCTGCCGCTCGCTGTATTTACCGGAGGGCTGAAAGTAAACAACGAAATAATTGATATTACCGGTTGGGTAGGCAGCCAGAACCACAACTGGGGTGTTAAGCACACCGACAATTACGCATGGGGACAAGTAGCAGGCTTTGATAATAATCCGGAATCTTTTTTCGAAGTTTCAACGGCTAGGTTAAAATTGGGACCGGTGTGGACTCCTTTTATGACGCTGATGGTATTAAGGCATAAAGGAAAGGAGTTCCGGCTCAATTCTATCATGCAGGCATTAAAAGCAAATGGGCGTTTCAAATATTTTACTTGGGAATTTCAATCTCGTAATGACGAGGTAGAGATAAGCGGAGAAATTCAGGCACAACCTCATGATTTTGTCGGACTAAAATATTACAACCCGCCCGGTGGAATTAAACATTGCCTGAATACTAAAGTAGCTTCCTGTATTATTAATATTGACTACCTGAAAGGTCATGGTAGCCAACAATCGGATTGGTTAGAAACTAAAAATCGCACAGCCTTTGAGATTCTAACGGATGACAATTCGCACGGAATAGAAATGTGTATTTAGTATTACTCGCGGAAACAATAATCTTCTATTGAAGAAATAAAGTGCCTTCAGTTTCTTTTAGCTCTTTCAAAGCTAAAATATATATGAGTTTAGCACTCGCTGCAATTAGGGTTTGCGGAATAATGGACGAGCGATAAAAAAAACTCTGAAGAGGTAATTCTATTATGCAAACTACGAAGCCGCAAGTCTAATGCTTTGGTAATAGTACAGAGAGCATTATTTAAAAGTAGCCCGTGAAATTTCAGTACCCATAGGGTAACTGATATTGCCTTCATCTTCTGCGGTAATAAATATCTGAATGGGATTGAAGGAGGTTAGTGTTTCCAGTTTAGCTGTTTTCCCATTCTTTTGATTCAACTGACCTATGTTTTTTATTCCGTTTTTAGCAGTCGTAATCCAGACCACATA
>CAZQYO010000378.1:0-2694 GCA_964597415.1 uncultured Chitinophaga sp. | reverse complement strand
CAATTGGTTTTAGATCGGTGATAGTGCCAATACTGGTACCTATTAGCAAGTCCCCCGATTCATTTAGCGACAGGCTGTCTGCCCCTTCCAATTCACTCTCAATCTGAGCGGGATTTGCCCCGGCTTTAACGTGGTAATAATATTTCAGATGGCCATTTTCAGACGTGATTTCTAATTGAATGCCCGGATAGATTTCCCGATAATGTAATTCCTGAAAAGCGCGAACACCCGAAGCCCAGTGTGATTGGTTGTTTCCTACAAAGTAGTTGAAGTATTCTTTTACCGGTTGATTTCCCGAAACGGCTACCTCCGCTTGCGAGTGTAAAAAATTAATTCTAAAGGAATGGTAGTGAAGGGTGTAATCAATCTGTGGAGTGTAATTTTCTAATTTGTGGTGGTCGCCTTTGATTCGGATAATATCCCGGTTATCCAGAAAGTTGAAGGTGATTCTTTCTTGTTCAAAGAAAATAGCTCCGCTTTTTACTTCTGCTTTAAAAAGTACTTCTTTTTCCCACTGGTTCTTATTTTCTTTAAACAAGTATTGGAGGCAAGGCTGACAAGCCTCCTGTGAATAAATTGCAGTGAAGAATAATTGGACAAAACAAATTAACAGTATTTTCGTAAAGTAGCGCATATAAAATTTGCATCGGGAAATTACCAAATAATTAATAGCAACATCGTTTCACTTATCGTTGTAAACAAAATAATTTAAGCAAACACTAACCTCAAAATCCCATGCGAAACTCCAAAATCCTTTTTTTGCTGTTACTACCGCTGTCCTTTCTCTCTCATAGCTTAGTGCAGGCACAGGCCGGGTATATTGATACTTCTTATTATCAAGGGGTAGGTATAGATTATAAATGCACCGGTGGGCTGGTACTTCCTGATTCCTCTGTAATTGTGATAGGCAGGTTTGTTTATGTAAATGAGAGATTGATTAACGGTATCGCCAAGTTAAAAAGTGACGGAAATTTAGATTACAGTTTTAACCCCGGGACAGGGGCTGATGAGCATGTGAACCAAGTAGTGCGCCAAACAGATGGGAAGTTGATAATAGCGGGAGATTTTAAAACTTTCAACGGTGATTCAGTCTATCACATCGCCCGATTGAATCCGGATGGGAGCAGAGATTATACCTTCAATACCGGCTCCGGATTTACCTCGTCAGGCACTATTTACAGTCTTTATCTTCAGCCGGACGGTAAAATTTTAGCCGGAGGAATATTTAATGATTACAATGGAACCGCGGCTAATTACATCATTCGTTTGAATACGGATGGCACGGTGGATAATACTTTTAATACCGGTTCGGGGTTTAATGGGTATGTGTACTCCATTGATCGGCAGCCGAACGGCAAGTACATCGTTGCCGGACATTTCACTTCCTTTAATAATGACACCACTATTATTCGAATAACAAGGTTGAACTCGGATGGCTCACTTGACCCCTCCTTCCACGTTGGTTACGGGTTTGACAATATTGTGACTACCGCCAGGATTCAGCCGAACGGTAAAATTGTTGCAGTCGGTTTTTTTACGCTATACGACAGTGTAAGCAGAAGCCGAATAGTTCGGTTGAATACAGATGGCTCTATTGATTATAGCTATAATGTAGGTTCGGGATTCAACAGTAATATAAACGATCTGACTTTTCAACCGGATGGAAAAGTTTTAGCTACCGGCAACTTTACTAAATATAACGGAAGTAACATTAACAGGATCATTCGCATAGATACTTTAGGGGGGAAAGACAACACCTTTGCACCGGGCAGCGGCCCTAACATAAGTTGCAATGCAGTGTTCTTAAACCCGGATGGAAAAATTTATCTCGGAGGATTTTTTACGCAGGTGGATTCCTTTGTTCGCTTTCGTTTCGCCCGTCTGCTTGCTACAGGGAAAGTAGATCACACTTTTTTTCTTGAATCAAAATTAAATGCCCAATCAAGGGATGTCGAAACTCAAAGTACCGGCAAAGCTATCGTGGTGGGTCAGTTTACTCGCTATAATCAGATAATGGCTAACCGAATTGTTCGATTAAATGCTGATGGTTCAGTTGATCTTACTTTCAAGAGTGGAACCGGTGCTAATAACACGGTGCGAACGGTAAAGGTATTGCCCAATGATAAAATTTTGATAGGAGGGGACTTTACCAACTATAATGGAAAAGCAATGAACAGAATGGCAAGGCTGAATGCGGATGGCACTTTAGATTCTACTTTCAATATAGGATCGGGAGTAAATGCTACTGTGTACAAAATTACAGCCGACTCATCCGGTAAAATTTATGTTGGCGGAAACTTTACCATTTACGCAGGCGATACAGTAAATAGAATGGTAAGGCTAAATACAAACGGGTCTAGAGATGTTTCATTCAATACCGGTACGGGATTTAATAAGTATGTATATGATATTGCTCTTTCATCGAACGGGAAAATACTTGCTTGTGGATCCTTCACTACCTATAATGCAGTAAGCCATAATCGCATCATCCGGCTCAATACGGATGGCTCTGCGGACAATTCGTTTGTTTCAGGAGTAGGGGCAAATAATATTGTTTATTCCATTTCATTGGCAGATAGTGGCAGATTATTAATTGGAGGCTCTTTTACAAAGTATAATAATGTGGCCAAGAATCGAGTAGCTCGTCTTGAACAGGACGGCTCGCTGAGTTCTTCCTTTACTGCCAGTGTTACG
>CAZQYO010000377.1:0-2697 GCA_964597415.1 uncultured Chitinophaga sp. | reverse complement strand
TTCACTTTCGATTTTACCAATGGCTGTAGAATGGAATAATCATTCCCCTTATCAATGCCACCGGCAATCCAGATAATGGGTTTATCTATCGTTTCCAGTGCATACCACGTACTATTTACGTTTGTGGCTTTTGAGTCATTAATAAATTCAATGCCCCTCACTTTAGTGACCGATTCAAGGCGATGCTCCAGCGATTTAAAATCGGACAGAGATTCTTTAATCTGGTCTTTGCGAAGACCATAAATGTTAGCGACTATCCCAGCGGCTAATGAGTTGTAAACGTTGTGACGTCCACGTAATCCGAGTTCCTGAATACTCATAGTGAATGGTTGGTTTTTATGGTTAATAATAATGTTGTCGTCTTTTACATAGCCCCCTTCTGCAAATGCGGTGCTGTAGCTAAAGGGGACTTTTTGAGCTGGGGTAGGGTGGCTCTGCATGTTTGCCATGGTAATCTCATCATCTGCGCAGTAGATGAAATAATCCTTCTCCGTCTGATACTTTACAATGTTGAATTTTGAATTCACATAATTCTGAAGATTGTATTCGTACCGATCCAAATGATCAGGCGTAATATTAGTGAGCACTGCTACGTGAGGTCTAAAAGTTTCAATATCATCTAACTGAAAACTTGAAATCTCAAGCACATAATAGGCATAGCTTTCAGTAGCCACTTGCAGAGCGAAACTCTTTCCGATATTTCCCCCTAATCCTACGTTCATACCTCCGTTCTTCAGCAAGTGATAGGTAAGAGCGGTAGTAGTAGTTTTTCCATTCGCTCCTGTTATTCCGATGATCTCTGCATCCGTGTAACGAGAGGCAAATTCTATTTCGCCTACAATCTTTACTTTTTGCGCCCGCAGCTTTTTCACTATTTCCGCTTTTTCGGGAATGCCGGGACTTTTCATCACCACATCCGCATTTAGAATTTTTTCTTCTGTATGCCGGCCACTCTCATACGAAATCTTATACTCGTTAAGTTGTTGTGCATAATGAGGGGCTATCTTTCCTTTATCGCTCACAAATACTTCATAGCCCAGCTTGCTGCCCAACACAGCTGTGCCTACACCGCTTTCTCCCCCACCAAGTATGACTAAGCGCTTTTTCATTATCTGATCTTGAGGGTTACAATTGTTAATATGGCCAGCAGAATTCCTACAATCCAGAAGCGGGATACAATTTTGCTTTCATGCATTCCCATTTTCTGATAGTGATGATGCAGTGGACTCATCAGAAATACTCTTCTTCCTTCTCCGTATTTTTTCTTTGTGTATTTGAAGTAACTCACCTGAATCATCACACTCAGATTTTCTACTAAGAAGATACCGCACATCACGGGCAGCAATAATTCTTTGCGCACGGCAATGGCCAGAGTAGCAATGATTCCCCCCAATGCCAACGAACCGGTGTCCCCCATGAATACTTGTGCCGGATAGGCGTTATACCAAAGAAAACCTATGCAGGCTCCCACAAACGCTGCACAGAAAATTACCAGCTCGCCCGCGTTGGGGATATACATGATATCAAGGTAATGGGAAAAGATGATGTTGCCACTCACATACGCAAACACCATTAACGTAATTCCAATAATTGCCGAAGTTCCCGTGGCCAATCCATCAATGCCATCGGTCAGGTTTGCCCCATTAGATACCGCTGTGATAATAAAAATGATTACAGGAATAAAGATGAGCCAAGCATATTTACACCAGTCTTTATTAAAGTTGCAGAGAAGGGCGGAGTAATCAATCTCATGGGTTTTTACAAATGGAATGGTGGTGGTGGGAGCCTTTTGTGAGACCATGTAGTGCACTGCTCCGTTATCATCCGTAAGTTTTGAAATTTTTTCAGAACTATAGCGGAATACTTCACTTTGCGGCACCTCCTCTTTTGTCACTACGTTATCATTAAAATACAGAGTAGCCCCTACTATTACTCCCAGTCCGATCTGACCTATTATTTTAAATGTGCCGGCAAGGCCCTTCTTATCCTTCTTAAATACTTTGATGTAATCATCTGCAAATCCGATAAGTCCCAACCATACAGTGGTAATAATCATTAAGAGGATATAGACATTATCCAGCTTGGCAAATAATAATGTTGGGAGCAGAATAGCACCAAGAATGATAAGACCACCCATAGTCGGAGTTCCTCTTTTCTGGTTTTCACCGGTGAGGCCCAACTCGCGAATATTTTCGCCTATCTGCCTTCTCTGCAACAGCGCAATTATTTTTTTGCCGTAAACCATCGAGATTAGCAGCGACAATAACACTGCAGCAGCCGCACGGAAGGAGATGTACTGGAACAGACCTGCTCCCGGCAAATTGTAGTGGCTTCTCAAAAATTCAAACAGATAATACAGCATCTGTGGTGGTTTACTTTCCCAGTTCTTTAAACAGTTCGATTAAAATATTTTTATCATCAAAAGGGAATCGCTCCCCATCTATCTCCTGATATTTTTCGTGGCCTTTGCCGGCAATGAGTATAATGTCGCCCTTGTTTGCCAACGTGCAGGCAGTTTTAATGGCCTCTCTTCTGTCAGCTATTGTTAATACTTTTCGTTTATCTGTTATAGGTACTCCCACATTCATCTGGCGGAGAATTTCTTCAGGGTCTTCGCTGCGCGGATTATCGGAAGTGAGTACTACTTGAGATGAATAGCGACAGGCTATCTCCGCCATTACGGGACGCTTGGCCGCA
>CAZQYO010000376.1:0-2713 GCA_964597415.1 uncultured Chitinophaga sp. | reverse complement strand
CATATCCGGACACATTTGCATTCTTTCTGCTACCTGATGCAGGTTGCTAAAATATTGCGGATCCAAATAGTACTTGTCATTATCAAACATCACCGAAGGCAATTCTATCTTGGAACAATCATAGCTTCCACCTTTGTGCCTTCCACCGGTACCGCTAGGGCCACCCGGACCTCCGGGTCCACCGGGACCTCCTGATCCATCAGCACCATATCCGGTAGTATCGCAACAAGGATTAGGAGGCATAATTGCCACTCCGGCTGAATCTACCGGATATCCCGGAGCAGAATAAGGTTCCTTATCCTCACAGTCAATAATTCCGTCATGGTCGCTGTCTAAGGCTACGCCATGCGTATCCACCGGACATCCTTTCTTAGTATTTGGCTCCTTATCTAATTTGTTTGGCACTCCATCCTCATCATCATCCTTTAAAATATCATCTGCCAGAGCAGCCGGATCTACATCACTTAATTTCTTATAGGTATGTGCAATCGGATTAAGCCAATACATCGGCTCAGTGCGCTTTTTAGGATTACCGATGTGGAAGTATAGGCCAATAGAGGTATAAGAGATGTTATCGAGATTACGAGTAAAGCCGCTGTGTTCATCTTGTTGCCACCTGTAACCGTCTAATAAATCGCTTCCTGTAAAAATCAATCTTTCTTCTATCCCCACTGTCACCCATTTAGAGGCGTGGATCTGAATACCGGCTCCCACCGTGCCTCCGGGAATAAACTGCCAGTTTTTAATGCCGGGTACATTGTTTTCGTGCTCGGCAAGAGATTCGTATTTCCCATCCAAAATATTGTCAAGCCGCTTTAAGGCTTCCTTCCGTTTATCTAACCTCGAGTTAACATCAGTACTTCCCTGGTTAAAATATAAGGAATGTACGTGTGAGAAATCATACACATCTCCATTCGCATTCAACGCATCCATATAGGTCGTGGACAAAATAGCGCTAACACCGGCTACTAAGTAAAAATTTACGAGCGTTCGTTCTTTATGAAAACGAACATTTCCAACATTTAACACTAAGCCTAAATGCGCTTCGTGCACATAGGTTCGATAATTATAAAAGAACATTTTATTCATGTTGAGAGTATCGGTAGTATTCTCTCTATTCAACCTCGGATTGTTCCAGTAATTCACTTTTGGGTCGTATTTGCCGGTAAGAGCCGGGTTAAATTGCAGGTTAGCATCCGGCTCCCAATTACGACCGGTCATCATCATAAAATTATAGCCCAACCGCAGGGAGGCGAAATACCCCAGAGACTTTCGGATAGTTCCACCCACTCCAATATTCTGAATGATCCCCTTCGGTTGTACGTAGGGTTTCACATCTCCACTGATAAATGCCGAACCAAAGTTTATTCCTATCTCCCACATATCCTTAGGTTTTGCAGGAAAATAGTACTGCTTATCCATATAGGCTTGTTGTTGCTTGGTTTTTTTCTTCCCTCTTTGATAAGCGGCAGAATCAAGGTCATAACGCATCATTAAAGGCGTTGATATCTGCTTTCTTCTGTAGAAATTATACCTCTCTGCCTCCATGTCGGGCTTCAGAAACTGTGTCTGATTTTGGCTGTCCTTTATCGCTTTAGAAGTGTCTTTTGAAGCGGTAGGAGTTGCTTCTTCAGGAGATTTCACCTCTTCGACTACTGACTCGGTTTCGGTGCTTTGTTTACTTTTCTTCTTCGATTTTTTGTTGGATGTATTTCCATCTTGTGCAAATACCAATGCGGTTACCGAAGTAAAGAGAAGAAGTAAACCTAGTCTGGTAAAGTTTTTCATACACAATTATTTTTAAACTACTTCAATGTCCTAATTTGCCTCTGCAAAATAAACTTCTACAAGAGACTTGTGAAAATGTAAGTTGGCAAATTAAAACAAAAAAAATGAGTTGATAAAATGTGGAAAAGAATAAAAAGCATGAATTCTCTATTTCAGTAGAGTTATCTCTTGACTCAGCTTAAAATTAAGAGCTATTTTACCTCAATAGGCTCTTTCACCATTCCCTTCTACATAATTTACAAAAGCGCGATTTGCTACTCTGATTCCACCGGGAGTTGGGTAATTGCCCGTAAAATACCAATCGCCCAAGTTTTTTGGACAGGCCCTGTGCAGGGCTTCTACCGTTTGGTAAATAATTTCTACATCGGCAAAAATATGCTGTGGACGAACGATCTCCGAAATTTTGTGAGATATTTCTTCTGCGGTAAACAAATCGTATAGGTCCTTGACGTGATTTCTTATGCTATCGTTTGGAGCCAATAATGAAGCCTTACAATTTTCATAGGTTTCCTTAATTTTTTCATCCAGCCCTCTGTCTTTCAGCAAAGCAATGAGTGCCCGGAAAGCGATAAAATCATTCATACGACTCATATCAATTCCATAGCAGTCGGGATAGCGGATTTGCGGTGCAGAGGATACAACGATTATTTTCTTGGGATTCAAACGATCGAGTATGGAAAGAATACTCTTTTGCAGGGTAGTCCCTCTTACGATAGAGTCATCAATCACTACAATAGTATCGGTGTGCCCGCGAACCGAGCCATAGGTAATGTCGTAAACATGACTCACCATTTCATCGCGTGAAGTATCGTCCGTAATAAAGGTGCGGGCTTTTACATCTTTTACTGCTATTTTTTCCCAACGCACTCTCATGCTCAAAATATTCAACACCTGTTCATCGGTCAGTTTCTTAGAGCGCACTATC
>CAZQYO010000375.1:0-2724 GCA_964597415.1 uncultured Chitinophaga sp. | reverse complement strand
TCCCGCGGGTATTAGGCTCCTCTGAAAACAAAGATGTAAAAGCAAGTATAGGCCGGTTTGGGCCCTACGTGCAGTTAGATAAAACCTTTGCCTCTATCCCCAAAGATAAAGACCCCTATACGATTACTTTAGAGGACGCACTAACGCTGATACGTGCGAAAGAGGAGGCGAATGCCAGCAAAGTGATACATAATTTCGATAAGGAAGGCATTCAGGTATTGAATGGTAAATATGGTCCGTATATCAAAAAAGGGAAGGACAACTACCGCATACCTAAAGATAAGTCGGCTGAACATCTCACGATTGAAGAAATACAATTAATAATCGGAGAACAGGGGCCAACGAAGAAGTCTTTCAAACGAAAGAAATAGATGGACGAAAAAAAAGAAATACTGGCGCTCATTCAACTTCTTGATGACGAGGACAGCGAGGTATTTAAACATGTTCACGATAAACTTATCAGTTTAGGCAACGACATTATTCCCGAATTAGAGCAAGCCTGGGCCTCCGAATTAAATCCTTTAGCTCACGAAAGGCTCGAAGACATTATACACACCATTCAGTTTGATGCACTGGAACAAGAATGGGAAGAGTGGCTCTTTTTAGACCCTCCTGATTTGCTGACCGGAGCTTATTTAGTCGCCAAATTCCACTATCCGGAGTTGGAAATAGAAGAGGTTTACAAGAAAATTCAGAAGATAAAGCAGAGTATTTGGTTAGAACTGAATTACAACCAAACTCCGCTGGAGCAGATTCAGATATTCAATCAGGTATTCTATACTTATCACAACTTTCGCGGCTCACAAACTTCTTCTGACTATCAAGATTTCTGTATCAACAACGTGCTGGACACCAAAAAAGGAAACTCCATTGTAATAGGCATTATTTATCAGATACTGGCGCAGGAATTAAATCTCCCTGTTTATGGCGTTACCCTATCGCGGCATTACATCCTTGCCTTTTGCAAGAAAACAATTCTCGACTTTTACTCAGAGCATAACTTAGAACGTGAAGTGATGTTTTATATCAATCCAATCAATAAGGGTTCTATTTTTTCCCGCAATGAAATCAAAGAATATTTAGAACGAATGAAGGCAGAGAGGGAAGCTCGCAACTTTATTCCCGCCAACAACAATAACATCATAAAGGAGTTACTTACTTACCTGATGGAGATTTACGATTCGCAAAACCGGATAGACCGCGTGAAAGAAATGAGACGCTTGTATCGTTTGCTGTAAACCCTTCACCCCTTCATTTCTACTCTTAAAAAAATAACGACTCCCGATTATTTGAATGGTCTAAAACTATTGGCGCGATGGAAGAGCTACTTCATTGATGGCTGGCGAGCCTATTATTCTTCGCTTCTATTCCCCATTGGCGATTCTGCCGTTAGCTCCTACCCGATTGGCTAAAACTGAACTGAAATCCAATATCCTCCCGCAAAGGCGCACAGCAGCAAAAGGCTATACACGAAAAATGGCAGTAGAGAAATATAATCAGAAAGGGCGATGCCGTAGCGAAAACGGCACACCGTTATCAGAAAAACTTTATCGAAAGTATAAGCCACAAAAGTACCTAAAGCTATACCCGGCAGCCCGGCAATACCGGCCAGCCAAACACTGAGCGATACATTGATGGCAATTTCAAACACAGACGAAATCAACAGAAACTTTGAATGTTGCATTCCCATGAGAACAGTTTGAGGGAAAAGCAATCGCGGAATAATCAGCAACAGGTATATGTTGAAGATAAAGGCACTGTAAATAAAGCTCTCGTTAAACACATACAAATACAAGTGATGGCTGACCAACATCAACACTATACTGAGTGGGAAAAAAAGGTGCATCAGCCGTGCCGACCTGCGTTTGATTTCAGCTAAACCCTCTTTTAAATTGGCCGATATAGCCGGAATCATGGCCGCGCTAAAAGTATTGGCCACAATCAACAGCACCGGCAATTCCTTTGCTCCGTAGCGATACACGGCAAAAGCTACATTATCAAACTTGGCTTTCACAATCAAGCTATCAATGTATTCGGCAGAGCCGCTAATAAAAATGGAGAGCATCAAGGGCAGAGACAAGCGCAAATTTGCCAACTGTAGCCGGGGATTAAACTGAAAGCTCCCGAAGCGGTTAATCAGAAATAACAACGCTATGATTTTGATAAGTGCCAAGCCAATGAGTCCAAAAAAAGAATACTGAATATCAAAATGAAAAGCTACCGGCAACAGAATTACGCCCAGTGTAAAAAATGAAGAAAGCCCGGCATAGTAGAGAATGGCCTCCTTCCTTTGGTTCAAGTAAAGAATGTATTCGATTAAAAAAGCGGGTCTGTTCAGCAGCAGATACAAAACTACCCAGCCAATAAAACTCCCTCCGCCTTGCTTATCTATAAATGAAAGCAGGTTATCGGAAAAAATGTAGAGCAGTGCCCCGGCCACCACTCCGAAACCCAGCAGCGACAAGAAAGTATTGAAAAACACTTGTTGCTGTTGGGTCCCTTCTAATTTTGGATACACCGCCAACATGGAGTTGATGATGCCGCTCACCCAAAAAAAGCTGACCATGCCGCTGACCATGATAAAGGTTTCATAATGCCCAATCTCCGATGGCGGTAAATGCAATTTAGCAAAGCCGATGCCGGCCACTACAAAGGTGGCATAGCGAACTAATTGAAATAGTTGCAGCCCCGTTAAATGGCTAAAGCGAAAAAGGCTAAAAGAGC
>CAZQYO010000374.1:0-2726 GCA_964597415.1 uncultured Chitinophaga sp. | reverse complement strand
GTTTTATCTCGGCAACAACTAGTTTCGGGTAGCCTTGCTTCTTCCGGAAATTATCATATAGCAACTGAATATCTAAGGTGGCTCTTTCGTTTGAGTTCTTGGCCAGCAAAGTGATTCGTTTAAAATACACCCACAACTTTTTATGCAGCCCGCTTATGTCGGCATAATCATGATGCACTAATTGCAGTTCCTTTTCGCCCAATTCGTCCAGCATATCCGCTTCTCTCATTCTGATTTTATCGGTGCGGGTGCCTTTCACTTTATATTTCACCTCAAAAAAAGTAAGACCGCTGTCTATATATTTACGAAAGCGCACTTTCAACCGATTGAGTTTGCCATTGTGATGGAAGCGGTAAAGCAAAAAATCATCCGTATCAAAATAGAGGGACTCGTAATTAAACATGCGTCTGCCGTCAATTTCAAGAATGTAATACTGAGCAGCCAATTCCTTGAGCAAGTCATCAAATTCGTTAATATGAAATACATACTTAGAATCTTCTCGGTTCAGCAATTCGGCCTCCTCCAATTGCTGTAGGCTTATCTGCTCAAAATCAGTTAATCGTTGCGCGATTTTTTCTTCCTCCTTCGAGAAATTGGATACCATCAGTACTTGTAAATTAAAGTTCTCACATTCACTGTTTCGCGTCTTTTGGTGATACTGATGTTTTCTAAATCGGCTTGCTCGGCCAAGGAGCATGAATCACATCGGGTGAGCACCCATACTTTGTAATCTCCTTTCTGTAACCACTGAAAAGCATAAGAACCATCGTAACTTGTTTTGGTGTCATCATCCACCCAGGCATGGTCGCCATAGCTGATATATACTTTTATATCCCCTCTATAGCCGGAGTCCACTTTATCGCCTACTTTATTCAGGTCATAGGCATATACCTTACCGGTAATAGTCGCTAAACCACCGGTGCCGGCATCCTTTTTACAGGCCGTTAAAAGCAGGAGTGCTGAAAAAAGGAACAAACTAATGTGTTTCCAGAATTGCTTTCTCATAGCTATTATTCGCTAATATTTTTTTTAAAACTAAGCTAAAAACGGATTCAACAAAGTGCGACATGTTAAAGATTGGAGGCAAACAGCAAATCAAGGTTGCTGTATTTAAGATTGAACATGCGACCGAGGTTTTCATTCGTCAAACTTCCGCTATAGAGGTATATACCGTTTCTAATTCCCGGGTCATCATAGATCAACCCTTTGATACCTGACAGTTCTCCACAGCGCAAAAGAATAGGGGTGAGAATGTTAGAAAATGCGTAAGAGGCCGTTCTCGACACGCGAGAGGGAATATTAGGCACGCAATAATGAATAACATCGTACTTCTTAAAAGTAGGATTTGAATGAGACGTGATTTCAGAAGTTTCAAAAGCTCCGCCTTGGTCAATGCTCACATCAATCAGTACGCTGCCCGCTTTCATTTTTGACACCATCTCTTCTGTGACGATAACAGGAGTGCGCCCTAATTTGGAGTGGATGGCACCAATCGCTACATCGGCACTTATTAATTCCTGCTCCAGAATATTCGGGGAAATGGTAGAAGTGAAGATACGCGCTCCAATTTTCTCTTGCAGGCGTTGAAGTTTGTACACATTGTTATCGAATACAGATACCACTGCGCCCAGCCCTATTGCCGCCCTTGCTGCAAAGGTTCCCACCATACCGGCTCCGAGAATAACCACTCTGGCCGGTGGCACTCCTGAAATACCTCCGAGTAAAATTCCTTTCCCTTCGTTGGTATTGCTCAGGTACTCCCCTGCCAAAAGGATAACACTGTTTCCTGCAATTTCACTCATGGCTCTTACAAAAGGGAACCGTCTGGTTTCGTCATTAGTGTACTCAAAAGACAGGGCTGTAATTTTCTTCTTCATCAGCCGTTGGATATATTCCTTTTTCAGTGTAGGCAGATGTATGGGAGAGATAAGCGTTTGATTGCCTTTCATTAACTCAATCTCTTCTAACTGTGGCGGAGAAATTTTTACTACAATATCCGCATTGAAAACTTCTTCGGTGCTGTCTGAAATTTCTGCTCCGGCTTCGCTGTAATCCGCATCTGTGAAATGTGAATCAAAACCGGCATTTCGCTCTATTATAATTCGATGTCCATTTGCTATAAGGGTGCGAACTGATTCGGGAGTAAGACCTATTCTGTGTTCTTGAAAACTCCGTTCTTTGGGAATGCCTATAAAGAGTTTTGCTCTTTTTGCGGCTATCATGCTTGGCGCTTCCATGGGCTGCAAGCCCAGTTTGGTAACGATCCCTTCAAATCCCTGCTTTTTTTTCTCGCTCATCTGCTGCCTGGGTTTTGTATTACATTTTCCGATTTTCAGCCCATGAAGATAGATACAATCCTGATATTCTCTCTTACTTCGATATGGATTTTTACGGTCAGCACCGGCAAAAGCGTTTCCGCAATTTCCGGCCATTCTATAAAGCAGTAATCTTGTCCGCTCAAATACTCCTCTATCCCTATATCCCGTAACTCTTCTCTTCCGGCTAGGCGATACAAATCAATGTGGTAAATACAATCATTGCTATCGGGTATTTTGTATTCGTTCACTACACTATAAGTAGGGCTACTGAAATTATCGTTTGACTTTAACTGACGGCAGAATTCTTTCACAAGAGTAGTTTTGCCGGCTCCCATATCCGCGTAAAGTGCAAATACTTTTTGTCCCTCTGCAAAGCGAATAATTTCTTTTGTCACACCGGGTAGTTCC
>CAZQYO010000373.1:0-2728 GCA_964597415.1 uncultured Chitinophaga sp. | reverse complement strand
TAAAAGCAGAAGAAAGTTCGTCAGTTGAATTGCTTCCATAGAATCTACGCCATTGTTCATTACCGGCAGTATCAGTTTTAATTACAAAAAGGTTGACATCATAGTTGAGATATTGGATTGTTCCCATGATATAGAAACCATCTACTACTTCTATAATTCTTTTTCCGAAAAAACGCTGTGAGTTAACGGCTGTATAGGTTTTGTAAGACAGAACATTTCCGTTTGTATCGTATTTGAGAAAAAGAACTTTAGTTACATTGCTTGCATCAATGCAATAACCAACACAAACAAGGTTGCTATCCTTATTTAAAATGAGCGAGTTTTCGTTAGTGGCTGTTTGCATGTAGCCCGAAATTTTGAATGATTTAAAAAAATCAAACGAGCCGTTCAAATTATGACGAGCGATGTAGCTCATTGGGTCAATAGGACTTGAAGTGTCGGATGTAGCACCAATCGTGTATATTTTATCACCAACATTAAGTGTGCTGACACTTAACGCAGCAAGAGTATTATATCGCTCACGCAAATTGTAGGTTTGCGAAAACGCAACGAGAACAAAGATAAGACAGAACGAAATCGAAAACAGTTTCTTCATTTATTGGCTTATCATAAAAATACCTGAACCAACTCTGCGATTGATACTTTTGATTTCATAAATATAAGTGCCATTACTCCAGTTTTGGGTTGCAATCACTTCTGTATTTTTTCCACCGATTGATTTTTTACTGAATAGTTCTCTTCCTAATAAATCGGTAATGCGGAGATAAATTTCTGCCTCCGTTGTTTCATACTGAATATTCAAAATGCTTTTTGCTGGGTTAGGATAAACTTTTACCAAGTCCTTTATTTCCCTTACCGGTTCTTTCGGTTTTTCATCGTCATCTTTCTTTCCCATTCGGGTATGACCATTCACAGAAGGGAATTTCGGTTCTTCATAATATTCCCAATATGTTTTTGAGCTATCGTTTTGATAAAAACTTCGGAGAATATTTCCGGCTAATGTGCCGGCAGCATGTTTAGCCCTGCGGGGTGAATACATCGTATCTCCCTGCAACTCCATTCCGTTAATGGCAATTAAACTATCGCGGTCTGTTTGACCAATTTTCATAATGCTCTTACCGGTGCTCATGTTTCGCAACTGTATTCTTGCAACAGTTATTTGCTGCTGCAATCTTTCTTTTTCTTCATCTTCTACGGTGACGTTTGCCAAGGCAGTGATTAAACTATCTGCTTCATCAAATTCGTTTGTTTCCATTAAATCTTTAGCGATTAGCAATGCGCCTTCGGTGGTTTCGAGTTTACTTAAACAATCACGTAAACTTTGATGACGAATTCCGCTTGTATCATTTACGGCATCTTTTGCTAATACTTTTACCAAATTGTGAACGGTATCGTTGAGAGAAGAAATTTCATTTTCGCGTGTGGTGCGCGCTGTAAGCGGATGAATTGCAGTGATGCTGTCCACTATCCATGAAGGAAGAAATTTCTTTTTCTCGGCATAGTAGTCGTTGAATCTTGATTCGTTTTTTACATCAGGGTTAGCACTTACAACTTCTAAAAACATGGTGTCGGTAAACACACTTGTCATTCTACCTACCAGTTTTATTGCTTTTGCACTTACGAACGGACCATCGCTTACCAAACGGTTTTTCATGGTAGCGGCTGTGCCGGATGTTGTGCCTTGAATGTCGCTTATTAAACCACTGCTATTGCCTTCGTCCATGAACGAAAACAGTGTATCTTTTTTAGCAGTTAGCAGGGTGTGATTATCGTTTAAGTCGGAAGTGAGTTGGCTGATATGCGAGCCATCGAGCATACACCAGTAACAAAAAATGGTTGTGTCGTTTGTACAGTTAGCATTGAGGTTTGAAAATAGCAGGGATATTGTACTTGTTGTGTAATAAACCGGTTTTTGAATTGTGTCGTGCCAATAGTAATTTATATTTTGACTTGCATGATTAGAGTAATGACCTTCGGCAACAGTAGTACCTTGGAATTGTGGAGTATTAAAAAGATTACCAATTGCTGTTGTTTGCGAAATGTCAACTTTACCCTGAATTCTTTTTATCCCATCATTAGTTGAACTATCATTATCACCTTGTATAAAAAAGTCATAAGCACTTTGAGTTGTAAGTACTACCACCTAATGGGCAATATAAAAAAGTTCGGGAGTGCTTCCGTGCCCGATAAGCCTAACCCCCAAGCGCAAAGCAATCTCTCTAAATCTTTAATTAATTATCCTTCAAATGGATTCGGACTTCTTTATTAGGTTTGTGCGGTGCGAACATTCTTTCAGATTTTCTGGCAAAGTCTGGCCTTATCTTTCGAAGAGTTACGAGCCGCTAAGTTGCGCTCTTTTCTTTCCTTATTGGGAATCACCATAGGGATATTATGTATTATTTCTGTTCGCACGGCTGTCAACTCTTTAGAGATGAATATACAGAGCAGCCTGGCCTCATTTGGAAACGACATACTTTATGTGCAAAAATGGCCCTGGATATGGACAGATGAATACCCCTGGTGGAAATATCTGAACCGGCCTTCGGTTAATCTTAGAGAACTGGAACAAGTGCAGGAGCGAACAACCGAAGCTAAGGCCTGTTGCCTGATGTACTTTGCCGGTAATACTAATGTGATTGCCGGAGATATGGTGGCCGAAGGGGTATCGGTGAACGGAGTTACTTACGACTACAACGGCATTAAGGATATGGAGTTTACCGAGGGGCGC
>CAZQYO010000372.1:1484-2733 GCA_964597415.1 uncultured Chitinophaga sp. | reverse complement strand
GCTGCTTCCCCCTTTTCATCATAGGCGATATACCCCAAATGCTTCACTCCCAGATAACCGGTATCCATTTTCTTTTGAAAAAAACTAATCTGCTTTTTTACTCCAAAAGCATTCTCTGACAGGGAACACAAATCCTTGTAATACTTTTCACTAACTCTTTCAAATCTGTACTCCGCCATATCTATTCTGAATTCTTCAAAAACCAACTCACTCGCTTCTCCATCAGTAACTGCACCCAGTGCAGATAAATGGTATCCCATGAGTTTCGCCATAAAAATTTCTTTTTGAACTCACCATAGGTAAATCCACGTCCCGTTAAATCTATCGGTGGGTTAGGTTGGTAAGTAGGGCTTACTTCCAGAATAATTGGTTCTGTATTCAAATCATCATGTTGCCATGTAATATCAAATGCCCCGGTAGAAATCTTCAGCCGTTTAAAAGTATCCATGATATAAGTTCTCCATTGCTCGGGGAAAGTGACAAAATCAACATTACTGCCGTGCATAGTAGAGGTGGGTTTCCATTCTTTAGAAGGGTTCGTGCGCCAATAGTGCAATACAATTTCATCACCGATAATGATGACCCGGAAATCCATGTGCATATCTACCAACTGCTGCACAATGATATTTTCATTTCGGCTTCTAAATTTTTCCGAAGTGCATAACTCTATGGCTTCTTCCCTACTACTTATTTTATGCACGCCCAAAGAACCATAGCTATGTTCCTCTTTGATCAGACAAGGATATTTCACGTCTGCATTCGATAATTCCATTATCGTTTTAAATAGCTGCGTTTGTGGGGTATGAATACCTAATTCTTCAAATCGTTGGTGCATGTACGCCTTATTTTCCCAATAGACAATCTCATGCGAACCGAGCATTACTTTGTTTCCATTGCTCTCTAACTGGCGGCACCAGTCCACTAAAAATTCAGTGTAGTTGATATGGCCTGTGTCATTAAAAAGTTCGGACGCATTGTAAAAGATGATCTTATGCTTGAGTTGGGAATAATCCTTGCCCGTAAAAATGCTGAACCTCTTGTTCTGCTTTATAATGGCCCCTACCAGCAAAAGGTCTAACTCCAAATGATGAATCAGCCATTTATCAGCCCATAAAGGGGTAATCATCACCACATCGCCATTTCGGCTGTATAATTTCAAAAATTGAATCCAGTTGACCCTGCGAATACAGATCATAATACGGATGAGCCTCTTACTATTCCTCTTTAAAAAATCCTTCACAAATATTTG
>CAZQYO010000372.1:0-1394 GCA_964597415.1 uncultured Chitinophaga sp. | reverse complement strand
CAAGGGCATTTTCAAAAGTAATTCAATTTCGTTCTCATAAAATTTCACGGCTCCGTTTTCATGGTTAAAAGTCATATCATCCACCATCCAAACCTTCCTCCCCTTAGAGACCGCCATCTCCACATATTTAATTTTATCGGCTGCCGAAGGAACAATAATAACATTTGATGTAGAGGCCGGAAATTGATTTAGCCCCAGCCATTCCAACGTAGGTTTATACATTTTATAAGAGCGGGCTGTGAGAAAAACCAAAGCGCGAGTGGGTGAGTTAGCAATAGCCCTCGTTAAGTGTTGCATGTTTGGAAATGCTTCTAACGAAAGATGCCGATGCTTTTCAGAAGGGAAAGAATGAGATAGTGAAGGATAAGTATGGGCAATAGTATTATCAATATCAAAAATGAAAATGCTCTGATGCGGGTGCTGATAAAGAAATAGGCGAAACTTTCTACGGAACCAAATATCGGCCATGTAATTAAAAAATACCTTACCTATATTCATACAGTCGGAAGTATAAGTTTTTGTGTTTCGGAAAATTCGTTCAGGTTTGTAATACATACAAGTATAATCAAAAAGAAAAGCGGGTACTATTGAATCAGCGTAAGAACATACTGTTTTTCTATAGCTTTCTATCTTCCTTTGTGAGCAAGGACATAGCTATTCTCGCATCGGAATTTAACGTGTATTCTCATGATTTTTATTCTCCTGCAAAATGGCAGCTTCCATTTCGTCTGATTTCACAAAAGTGGTTTTTGCTCCGCCATATTTTTCAGGCAGATTTAATTATATGTCAATTTGCGGGATACTCCTCAGTGCTTCCCGTGTTGTTTGGAAAAATTTTTGGTAAATCATCGCTGATTATTGTAGGCGGAACAGATGCACACTATTTCCCGGGAATTGGGTATGGGAACTGGCAGAAAAAATATCTGAAATCGGCTACGGCCTTTAGTTTCAGATTATGCACACACATAGCTCCAAAACATAGTTCACTCATGCGATTTGAATACCATTATGATTCCAATGAACCCACCCTGCAAGGATTGTATGAACGAATGCCGGAATTGAAAACTCCCTATACAGAAATCACCAATGGCTACGACTCCGCACAATGGAAGTGCAATCGCCCAAAACGGAAAAACACTTTTATTACCATGAGCAGTGGTTGGGGATATCCCTTTCAGATTAACCTAAAAGGGATTGATTTGATATTAGCTGCGGCTCCGCATCTTCCTGATTGTGAGTTTGTCATTCTGGGCGTACCCGATAAAAATATTTTTGGAGAAATACCTCCAAATGTAAAGTTGCTGCCCCCCTGTAAAAACGAAGAACTAAGTGAGGTGCTAAGTGAGTATGAATTTTATTTGCAACTTTCCATGGCCGAAGGATTTCCCAACTCC
>CAZQYO010000371.1:0-2772 GCA_964597415.1 uncultured Chitinophaga sp. | reverse complement strand
AAGAAGATAATAATTGGATTGAGATAACAGAATCCGTAAAAATGGAATAATATGGAAAACCAGGAAGAAGGCAAGAAGAAACTATCATTAAAAGAGTTTTTTTCATTAGGCGAAGTGGGAGGATATTTTTTCAGAGGGAAAGATCCAAGCCGCCCCACCAACATCAACATCAAGATGATGCACGGTGTAAATAAAATTTCGATTGTTATTTTTTTAGCTGGAATAATTTACCTCCTGCTCAAGCGGTATTTGTGGACATAGAACTCTTTCGCAACCATTGTTTAGCTAAGCCTGGCGTAACCGAAGAATTTCCATTTGGCGAAACTGTGATGGTGTTTAAAACAAATGGTAAAATCTTTGCGCTGGCTGATATCGAATCGTTTGAAAGTATTAACCTGAAATGCGATCCTGAAAAAGCCGTTGAATTGCGTGAGCAATATCCGGCCGTAACTCCCGGCTATCACATGAATAAAAAACACTGGAACACCGTACACCTGCGGCAGGGAGTTCCTTCACACTTGTTGAAAGAGTGGATAGACCATTCGTATAACTTAGTTGCTAAAGTTACTTCAAGTAAAAAGATAATAAGAACGAATAAATAACCTGATAATGAAAAAATTACACTTTGGTTACTTTTCTTACATTTTTAGCATTACATGAGTTAATTATTTATTTTTACAAGTTTGCCAGTCTATTAAAGAAATGATTAGGGCTTTTTTCTGTGTAGGCATCCTTGCCACTGTACTTTTCTGTTGTAATACACAACGGAAAATTTGCCCTGCCTATCAAAGTGCGTTTGTTTTTGACCCGTCACAGACTAAAAAGAATTTCATGCTTTATAATGAAAGCAAAGACAAACCTCTTGAAGTCTTGGCCAGCAACAGCAACGGTAAGGATAACAATAAAACTATCACACTTCCTGTACGCGATTCGGTATGGGATAGAAGTTACGTTGTACAGGCACCATCGCTCCCCATCGAACGAAGAGTAAAAAAAGACCGGTATCTTCTGCTCCCGCGAAAAACCTATCTACAAGCGATGAAAGCTCTGCAGACTGTGCCTATGAAACCTGTTTACCCTAAAAAGGAAGAAGTTGACTCGGGCGCTATAAAAAAGGCATTAGACAGTGCCGCAAGAAGTATAACGGATACCCTAACTGCTAAAGCACCCTCTAAACAAAATAAACAACAACCAGCGGATGAAGTTTACGTTATTTCCACCGCCAAAGAGAAATTTAATGTTGATCAGGATTATTACATGTGGGCGCTTCGCGATGTTTTAGTTTTACCCGATGTTCGGTTAGCCTTGAATCAAAGTCAAGAAGAAGTAAATGCCAAAGGATTAAGCAACGCGAAGAAAACCGGGTTTTTTACTAAACTGAAAAACCTGTTTAAGAAAAAACCAAAAGGGAAGGCAAAAGAAGTACCCAAACAGGATTCTGTCAGAACTACTTCATTTGAAGATCTCCGCGACCTGCCATACTCTACAGGCAACGTTCAGCCGGTTAAGACACAACAGTCTGTAGTGAAAAAGAAAACGGGATTAAGAGGATTGTTCAAGAAAAAAGATAAACCAAAAGAAATTCCTGAAAATAAGCCAGGCACTGCTCAGCCTGACAAAACTAAAAAAACGGATAAGAAACCTGATGCCAAAAAAGAAGATGATGGGTTTTAACAAAATTCCGTCATAGCACCCGGTCATTACGGGTATTCAATACTTGCTATAAATATTTGATGTTCATTAAATCCAGATTAGGTAGATGGCTTGTAATGCTAACACTCACTGTGTTTGGTGCGTGGCATTGTAATCTGTCTTTTACAAAAGAACTACCTGAGGCACGGGCCACAGCTTACCCGGTTGACATACCTGTACTAAAGGGATTAGTCGCAAATCCCATATTGAGGATTACTATTTCATTACCATTAAAAAATGATGGACTTCAAATACAGACCTTGCGCGTTTCACTAAACCCTTCTTCCTTAAAAGACATTCAAACATTAGATGTTTATCAAACTGGTGCAGAACCCTTTTCATCCAACACATTGTTAGCACGAACTAAACCCTCTTCACCTGGCTTTGACATACCGGTAGCAACAACCTCGCAATCAAGTCTATTTTTTTTGTGGATCAGCATAGTGCTAACACCTGAAGCAGACATAAATCATCTCATAGAACTGCATTGTGAAAAAATTGTATTTCATAATGGCGAGCAACTTCGGGTAAATGAACAGAAAGGCAATTATACAAAACGGTGTGGTGTCGTTGTAAGAAAAGCAGGAGATGACAAGGTTAACACCTATCGCATACCCGGTATTGTGCAAACAGACAAAGGCACTCTGATTGCCGTGTACGATAACCGGTATAACAACAGCCGTGACTTACCTGAAGACATTGATATTGGCATGAGCCGAAGCATTGACAGTGGTCGAAGCTGGCAACCCATGAAAGTAATTATGGATATGGGTACGCCCCATGCTAATAACGGTGTTGGTGACCCCGCCATCCTTTTCGATCCGGCAACAAAAGAAATATTAGTAGCCGCGTTGTGGAGCAAAGGCAACCGTTCTATTGCCGGCTCCGGGCCGGGCTTAGCACCCGATAGCACGGGGCAATTTATGCTGGTAAGCAGTACTGATGACGGGCTCACCTGGTCAGCACCCCGATCAATTACAAAACAGGTTAAAAGGCCGGCATGGAACTTATTCTTCAATGGGCCCAGTATGGGCATTGCCATGAGCGATGGCAAGTTGGTTTTTGCAGCGCAATACTGGG
>CAZQYO010000370.1:0-2779 GCA_964597415.1 uncultured Chitinophaga sp. | reverse complement strand
TGGCGCATCTATCCCAAGTGTATCGCAAGGGCTACCCGGTTGGTCAAACAATCGAAAATATGGTATATTGGGCACTATCCAATCGTTCAGCCGGGGCAATTCGTACCCTTGCTGTACAAAATCACATGCCTTCCCGGCCTCGTCGGGCTTGTTAATCACATGCAAGTAACCGATAGTTCCCGTTGAAGAAAAATATATCTTGTCGTTAATGGCCAATCGCCCTACAAATATACTAGCCGGAGAGGGCGCAGGGTTTGCATTTACATCGTCTATTACTATACGCGATGCTCCGATGTCCGGCGACCACATATCATATTGGTACAGCTTCACCCCTGTGCTAACATACAAAAATCGACTGTTCGGACTAAATGCAGCCCCAGAGCAAAATGCTGTATCCGGTGCATAATAATATCGCTGAGCATTGCTCAATAAACCGGTGCAGGCATCAAAATCATACAAGTTGACACCATTGCCTGGGTCAGCATGTACATAATGCTTCCCATCTGGACTAAAACAGCACTGGCCGGGTGTCAAGACATATGGTTTCTTGTCATACCCTACTTGCTGAGCGTATGGCCCAAGCGTAGTATCGGGTGTCAACAAAAATCGGTAAATCGTCTTCTCACCTACCATTGGCATCAGTATCCACCAGTCTCGCCCATTACCATGCCGGCAGGCAGCAAGCGCATCTGCCACTATCGTCTTTGAAAACAATTCCTTGTTTTTGGCCGTTATCTTACCTAGTCCGCCAGGTACATTCATGTCTATACTCGTCTGATAAAGTGTTTTCGATAAATAAGTGCCATCTTCCGCTGCAACATGGAACACTTCATATTGCCCGGGATGGGAGGGCCGAGGAAAACTGATGATTAAATTAAAATTCGGATAATACGATGTGCCGTCTTCCTCAGAATCGCAATAGCTGTCATACACTTCACCGGGGTTTAGATGATTGCCACTATCCATTACCTGGTAGTTGCTATTAAATATCGAACAGCCGTTGCTGTAAAATATCAGCTCCCCGGCTTCGTTACTCATGGTGGATACAAATGTAAAACTGACTCCAACATTCAAAGTATCAACTACCGGCTCCCCTCCTTCAAAGTGCATCCGCATACCACCAGTGTGAAAATAGGAAGTATCATCAGAAGTTCCATAACCAAGTATCCAGTTGTTTTCGTATTCCTTTTGTGCACTAACACCGCCCGATATCCATATCAATATCCATATCAAACTTGTTGCTTTTTTCATCTGACAAACTTTGGCTTAATCATAAAATTTATGAAATGGTACTTGTTATATTTTTATAATCCTACTGACTAATGAGCTTCCATCTACAAAACGAAACTTTACATAATATATCCCGCTTTGGAAGCCCGACATATCCAGCTGATGTCTGGAACCCTCCTCGAGACTTCCTGCCTCTACTACTCGTTCGAGTGCGTCGTATATGATATAATCAGCTGGCAAAGATACCTCAATGCTCAGGATGCCCTCGGTTGGGTTCGGATATAATCTTGCCATTTCTGAAACTTTCTGGCCGTTGATATGTTCCGCAGCCCTTGGTTCTGTGCAAGTAATATTTTCTGTTGCCATATAATACTTTAGTTTTTTACTGCCAAGCAACTGTGCTGATAATTTCACATACTCCCCTCCTTTTTGAATACACTGTGAAGCTATTGCCTCCAAACTATCGAGCTGCGATGCTGTCAATCCATTACCCATCCACTTGTCTATCAATATTTTATTATATTGGATGGCATTTTGCTCAAACTGGTTTTGTGGCACCATATTCGCCAAAATATTTTTTACTGTATTGTAAAACGGAGTACGACTGGCCAAAAGGCTAGCCCTTGCATCCTCTTCTGCATTTCTGTAATACACGATAGAATCCAGCTTCGCATCACGGCTCACTTCAAATGTACTATCCGACTCATAATGCACTGTGTCTGTGACCAATTGGCTCTGTAGTGACACAATCTCATCCATCAATCGGTTGATATTATTTACTGATTGACCAATAATAATTGAATAAGTATCCTCTGTTTCTATCTTATTCCTCCCTTGCACCTCTATATCCGCCAATTTACCGACATTGGTATTTAAATGGGTATTGTAAAAATAATATTTGCCTACATCTGCAGATGTACCGGCAGGGTCTTCTATCATCCTTTTCATCAAAGCTTTGGTACTGTGCCACAGCTCGTAAGCTGTCCAACCTGTAGTATCGTTGTTTATTAAGCTTCTGTCATATACGCTTGTAGTGTCGATTATAGGCAGCTGCTCATTGTTGCAATTATCAAGAATGCCCGACTTATAAACAAACCAATCATTTTGTGGGTCAATTTTTGTGGGTTTTATCTCTATATATTCTCCTTCGGTGATGAACCTTGAGTAGGCAGCGTTTCCTTCACACTTTGCTGCAAGTATAGTATAATCAACATCAGGTGTGTATGACCATAGATTGGACCGGCGTACTTGCTCACCGATTAATCCGGTTCCAAATTTGCCTTCTATGAACATACCTATGTCATGTCTTCTATTAACATTGCTTCTAAACTTGGTATAATCGCAGTTTAAACGAAAATGGAAACCAATACCTGAGTAATCGGCATGGTTATGACACCAACTTATACCAGGACTCTCATCCGCAAAAAAGGCACTCGTAAAATTGTGTCTATCTCCTTGCCCATCAACAGTATTTTCTGCTATATAATTATTTTTCCCTTTGAAGCTATGGAGGGCCAAGCCTTGTCTGTTGCCATTCGCTTCTGAAAAT
>CAZQYO010000369.1:0-2779 GCA_964597415.1 uncultured Chitinophaga sp. | reverse complement strand
AACTTTAGAAGTGAAATATCTGAAATTATTGGTGGCGGCTGTGCTTACCCTAAGCATAGTTTATATAGGCAACAGCAAATTTGGGTCGGTTCCCCCACTTGCAAAATTTCTGAATCCGTTTACCGGGTTCTGGCAAAATGCTGAAAGCACCGCGAGGCCCGGTGATATGCAATCTAATTTGCAAGGGCTGAAAGATGAGGTGCAGGTATATTTTGACGATCGGTTAGTACCGCATGTGTTTGCAAAAAATGATGAGGATCTCTTTTTTATGCAAGGGTACATCACAGCAAAATTTCGACTGTGGCAAATGGAAATTCAAACCATGAGTGCTGCCGGAAGAATTTCGGAAATAGTAGGAGAAAAGGCTTTGGATAATGACCGGCTGAACAGAAGAATTGGAATGGGATATGGTGCGGAAAAGGCCGAGGAGTTTATCAGGAAGGATACGGAAAGTTCAAAATTTATAGAGGCCTATTGCAATGGTGTAAATGCTTACATCAAGTCATTAAGTCCCAAAGATTATCCGATTGAATACAAATTATTGAATTATACCCCCGAAGAATGGAAGCCTATAAAAGTAGCGTTACTATTAAAGAACATGGCCAACATGCTTTCGGTATTTGAGTACGATATAGAGAACCACAACTTCGTAGCGAAATATGGAATGGAAGAATTTCGGAAATTATATCCTGACTTTACAGATGATGAAGACCCTATTATCCCCAAAGGAACCAAATGGAACTTTACCGGAAAAGAAACCGCAGATGTGAACGGTAAAGTCACCGATAGCACCCACTCACTTTCTGGATTGATAAAACCGGAATCTTCTCTTATATCTTCCATTATACCTAAACCGGATGAAATTGAAGGTTCCAATAACTGGGCAGTATCCGGAACCAAAACAAAATCGGGCAAGCCTATTTTATGTAACGACCCGCACTTGCATTTATCGCTGCCTTCTATCTGGTACGAAATGCAGTTAGTTTCTCCGGATATGAATGTGTATGGAGCCACACTTCCGGGTTCACCGGCTGTGATTATTGGTTTCAATGACTCTATTGCATGGGGGGTAACGAACGGTGGTCGTGATGTGCGTGACTGGTATCAAATAAAGTTTAAAGATGCTTCGCGCGATGAATATGAATACAAGGGACAATGGGTAAGGAGCGAAAAACGAGTAGAACAGTATAAGGTAAGGGGAAAAGGAACAGTGTCAGATACAGTTGTTTACACCCAATACGGACCGGTGGTTTTCGATCAAAATTTTGGAGAAGCGGAAAGCAAGAAAAACTTGGCGATGAGTTGGACAGCCCATTTACCTTCTAATGAATTCAAAACCTTTTATCAACTCAACACCGGAAAAAATTATGGAGATTACATAAAGGCATTGAGTTATTATGCCTGCCCGGCACAGAACTTTGTATTTGCTTCGAGCAGCGGAGATATTGCCATTAAGGAACAGGGACGTTTTCCTATTCGCGATAAAGCTAGAGAACAAGGAAAGTATCTCAGCGATGGCAGTACCGGCAAAGATGACTGGACTGATTTCATTCCCTATACCGATAACCCGACTATTGAAAATCCCGAACGCGGATTCGTGAGTTCTGCTAACCAACATCCTACAGACACTACCTACCCTTATTATTATCCGGGAGTTGGCGTTTATGAAAACTACCGGAACCGTGTTATCAATCGCCTGCTTTCAGAGAATAATGATATTGATGCCGATTTTATGAAGCAAATGCAAAACAATAATTACAACCTGAATGCCGCAGAAGCTTTGCCCGTACTTCTTTCCTTGTTAGATAAATCAACGCTCAGCAAAGAAGAGCAACACATCATTGCAATTCTCAGTAAGTGGAACTACTATAATAATCCGCAGGAAATAGCTCCGGTGTATTATGAAATATGGTGGAATGAGTTGCGGAAATTACTATGGGATGAAATGATGGATAAGAAAGTGCCGATGAAGCAGCCGAGCTTTTATGAAACGGTGAAGTTCTTAGCCACTGATAGCACTTCTCCGTTCTATGATAACCAACAAACTGAAGCTAAAGAAACGCGAAAGGATATTATTTCTATTTCTTTTCGCAGAATTAAAGATACTCTGGCAGCTAAAGAATTTACGGAAGTATCAGAACCTTATGAGGCCGATAAATCTTTTAAAAAGGATGATTTGAATCCTCGCGATTGGGGTACCTACAAGGACACAAAGATTGAGCACCTGGCTCGCTTAGATGCTTTCAGTTCAAAGCATGTTTACAATGGCGGAAATCTTGGAGTGATTAATGCTACCAATGCTACGCACGGTCCATCGTGGAGAATGATTGTGGATTTTGGTACCCTGAAAAGGTATGTGGTATATCCGGGTGGTGAATCAGGGAATCCGGGTAGCAAATATTACGATAACATGGTAGATACCTGGGCAAAGGGGGAGTATTATGTCGCTGAGTATTTGAAAAAGGGCGATGACTTGGGGAATAAAAAACTGTTTGAGTTAAACTTTAAACCATCGAAATAATGAAAAACTTTCTCATTTCCTTTTTACTGATTTTGGCTTTCTCGTATGTGTTGCAATTATTTTTGCCCTGGTGGTCAATGGTGATAATTGCACTTATTATCGGGTATTCACTTGAACAGAAATCATACCTTGCTTTTCTCACCGGCTTTTTTGCCGTATTTGTGCTATGGGCAGGGTATGCTTACTTGCTTTCATCGGCAAACGAGAACTTATTAGCCGACAAAGTAGCGGAATTGATGAAGGCCTTAACCGGTGGAA
>CAZQYO010000368.1:0-2794 GCA_964597415.1 uncultured Chitinophaga sp. | reverse complement strand
GCCCGAGTTATCGTATTTCACTATAAAACCATCACAGATACCTCCATTGCTGATGGAGTTGCCATGTCCGAAATCAATAGAACTGCTGAAGAAAAAACCACTCATATATTTATTGCCTAAGCGATCAATAGCGCAACCGTTTGCTTCATCAGGCAATATTCCTCCGGCTGTTTCGGCCCAAGTCCAGTTCTGTGCTTTTACACAACATAGTTGCAGAAGGAGGAAGCCAAACAGCAGTAACTTTCTCATCGTTTCAGATTGGGTATTTGCATTTTCCATTTCTGAATATACCTATTATGAGTTCAGATAGAAAAAATAAAACTGTCTTGTAAATGAAACCTATTTATCGCTTTGGGCATTTCTTACACCGTTTCCCCTCCCGATAGCTTTTACGGCATTTTTTCTTTTTAGGGCAATCGTTTTTGTGCGAGGTATTTCTATTGGTGACCGTAGAAAGCAACAGCGATAATTGTGGAAAATCCATCAGAAGGTTTCGAATTTACTTTGCTTTACTTTTTCATTCAACTTGATGCCGAGAGTTACATAAAAAGTTAAAGGCTCAGAGGGGATAATGCCCGGTCCGGGATAACTGGTTGCCCTTCGGGTAAAGTATTTGTTATTGCTGAGATTGCTGATACCCGCCATCAGTTGCAGGCATTTCCACGCATATTTGGCGTTCATATCAAGCACATAAAAAGCAGGGATAAGACCGTTTACCGCAGTAGGGGTAAAATTAGCATTGGTAGCATCTGTGTATTGCTCACCGGTAAATGAAGCAGAGAAGGTAGTACTGAATTTTTTGTAGCGATAAGTGACGCCACTTCGTAAAGTGAGCTGGGGTGCTGATTCCAGAAATTTGCCGACTACATTTTTATAATTCGATTTGGTGTAAACTGCATGGGTGTATCCTACAGAAACATACAACACCAAATCGCCCGCCCGGTGTTGCACTTTGGCCGCACGAAGTAAATTCCCTTCTAAATAAGCTTCCACTCCCAGTGCCCGCGAACTTCCGATATTGGTGGTAAAGCGATAGATGTTGTAAGCACTGTCTATCTGCTGAAGTTGACCAATGCGATTGTTATACTGCAGCCAAAAACCACTCACATCAAAATTAAACCAGTCGAACAGGGTACCGCGGTACCCAATATCCATGTTAAACCCCTTTTCATCTTTTAATTCAGGATCTACTACTTCGCTGGCGCGCACTACCCGCATATCGGTAAAAGTGATACCCCGGTAGTTTTGTGACAGATTAAAATATACCTCTGTGGCTTTCCAAACAGGAGCCGAAATACCCAGCCCCAACAACACAAAGTGACGACTGAATGCACGGGTTTCAAAATTTTGCGTGGAGTCAATCACATCGTTGTATTGCTGCCTGTAAAATCCTTTTGCTTTTGTATTGATAAATTCGTAGCGAATGCCCGGGGTAATTTTCACTCGATTGAAAACATTAAACACATTCTCACTAAACAAGGCCACGTTCATACCCGGAAACTCATAATCTGCAATAATTGCGCTATCGCTGATAAAACTAAAGCGAGGGGCGCTGCTGTTGTCGGCAAAGCCTTGTTGTTTGTGCGTCTCGCCCACGTAAAACCTTCCACCAATAAGGAGTGATGAAATACTTTTGCCGAGGTAATATTTGAACATATATCGCGCCTCGGTTCCGAAGTTTTTGTACTTATCTTTTATAAAGTCCCGGCTCATAGTCATATCGTCCACTCTATTGGCAGGGCCGTGATAGCCCACCGCATTTCGCCCACCTAAAAATCCCCATGCGCGTATATTCAAGCGGTGAAACGCATTGTGCTTGTAGTCTAAATGCAGGGCTAAAATGTTCCAATTGGTACTAAACCAATTTCGGGAGCGAAGGGATACTTGCGGATTGTTATCAAATTGAGAATCGGTTAAGCCACCGGGTTGCTTAGCTAAATATTGCGAATGGGTGTACTCTATATTTACCGACAGACGTTCTGTACACTGATAGCCCAAAGAGGCAAACACATTGTGCAGTTTATAGTTTCCGTTGGGTCGCCAGCTTTCTCCCTGCTTGTATTGATAATAAGCATAGTAATGAAAGCACTTTACTGTGCCACCTATACTATTGAATGTACTCACTAATTTATAAGCACCTGCCGTAGTGTACGAAGTCCACTCTACTTTTTTATCGGCTGGCGGCTTTTGTAAAATGTAATTCAACATTCCGCCAAATTGAGGGCCATATTGTAACGAAGCCGCTCCGCGAATCACCTCTATGCGATCAACCGCTTCAGCAGGCGGCACATAATACATATCGGGATAACCCAGTGCATCGGCACTCATATCGTATCCGTTCTGCCGAGCATCAAAATTGGTAGTGCGGTTGGGGTTTAGTCCACGGGTAGCTATGCCTAATTGAATACCGGCCGCATCGCTTTCCCAAACATTAATGCCGGGTACTTTCGAGAAAATTTGTCGCGAACTATTTACAGCAAGATTAGCATCCATATCCTTCAACACAATTACTTCATTCTTTTTGCCTTCATAGATGGCCACACCCTCCACCGACCGCAAGTGTGTCACCCCAAACGTTTTATCCCCTCCATTAATGGTTACTTCTTTTAACTGCTTCACTTCGGGGCTTAGCGAAATGTTATTCAACAGAACTGATTTATCCGTCACTGTTACTTCTATGATTTTCCGCTCAAACCCCATATCGCGAAAAATAACTTTGTACTTCCCTGCATAAAGATTATGGAAAGCAAAGTAACCGGTAGAATCGGTAGTGGCTTTAATCTCTCCTTTTTCC
>CAZQYO010000367.1:0-2798 GCA_964597415.1 uncultured Chitinophaga sp. | reverse complement strand
GGCAAGGCTTACGGACCGCGCTTAATTTATGCATGGCCAAGTTCTCGCATAGCGGTGATGGGAGGCGACCAAGCGGCTAAAACACTATTGCAAATACAGGTTTCCGCCTTAAAAAAGAAGGGGGAAGAAATTCATCCCGATACGGAGAAGAAACTTTTAGATGATATCCGCGCCAGATATTTTAAAACCCTCGATCCTAAATATGCCGCTGCCCGCCTATGGACAGACGGAATTATTGACCCCTTAGAAACCCGCAAAGTCATATCAATGGGAATAGAGGCGGCCAACCATGCTCCCATTACTAAAGCGTTCAATGTAGGGGTGATGCAAACCTGATTGTTCAAGAGAAAGCATTACGCGACTTCCCCAAAAGGTTGATTGAAAGAGCAGTAAATAGAATAAGTGAGAAAGAGCACAACCTCTATACGCTCGGTAACTGCGGATTAATCAAACTTAATCACCTTAAACTCTGTGCGCCTGTTCACCGCATGTTCTTGCTCGGTGCAAGGCACGCCATCTTTACATTTGTTCACCAAGCGCTCCTCCCCATAGCCGATAGCAATCAGTCGTCTTTTGTTTACTCCATTAGAATCGAGATATAAAACACAGGCCTGTGCTCGCATGGCAGATAAACCCAGATTAAAAGCTGCGCTTCCTCGGCAATCAGTGTGCGAACTCAATTCCACTTCCATATCGGGGAAAGTTTTCATCACTTCAGCTACTTTGTCCAACTCCTTCTTTGCAAAAGGTTTGATGGTATAGCTGTTATATTCAAAATACACATTGGGCAGGTCAAATACAAACTTGCCATCGTATTGAGTTAACTGCGCATCTTGATTAATTCGCTGCGATGGTTTGAATCCCATTGTAGAAAGTGTTTTAGTAAAACGATCGTACACACTGTCGCGAGTTCCTGTTTTCTTCATCACCTTCACATCGTATTGCTGATCGGGAAATAAATCGAAAACTGCTTTCCCTTCCACATCGCTGTTTTTCTTTTCTATTTCACCTGTATTTTTATTAATCAAAAACACAGTCGCATCGGATATAACACCTCCGCCCTTCTTCGTCACATCTACCGTAAGGTCTATTCCGCCTTTAGGCTTCATCAAAATAGTTTGCTTTTGATTTTTGGCAGTAGTCACGCCTATCCCTCCTTCATAAGTAAAAAAACCATCGCGGTCGGCCACTACTTTATATTGTTTGCCGGGCATCAAGTTCATGCAGTAGTCGCCCTTTTCGCTGCTGCGAGCTGTATATACTTCCCCATTGTCGGCAATGGCCTTAATCAATACACCTGAGATAGATTGCTTGGATTTGGCATCCGCCACCGTTCCGCAAATAGTTTCGGTGAGGCGATGAAACTTATAAATGTCTTCGCTACCCATACCTCCGGGTCGGTTAGATACTAAATAGCCATCTCTGCCCACCCCATCACTTATGTAGCCAAAGTCATCCGCAGCCGTATTGATGGGAGTTCCAATGTTGGTGATATTCGTCCACTTACTGCCGGAGTATGTCGCAGAATAAATATCGAGACCGCCCAGCCCCACCCGCGAATCAGAGGAGAAATACAGCGTACCGTCTTGTGCAATAAATGGGAAGGCTTCTTTGCCAGATGTATTAATTTCTTTTCCAAGATTGATGGCTGGCCCCCATTGATTTCCCTGCTTGGTGCTCACGTATATATCTGTTTCACCTTCTCCTCCCGGCATATCACTGACAAAATAGAGGGTAGAGCCGTCCTTTGAGAGAGAAGGCTCGGCCACGTTATAGGTAGTGCTGTTAAAAGGAAGTGCTTCGATATTGACCCAACCTTTCTTTTCGTCCCAGTAAGCATGATACAGACCCAACATGCGAATGCCCCCCGTACTTTTCTTCTTGTAATTGCTTCGGGTAAAAATCATTTCTTTTCCATCGCTCGAAAAAGTGCAAGGTCCTTCATTGAATTTCCGATCTACTTTCCCTTTAATTTTTTTAGGCTCTGCGGTGTATTGTGCACTCGTGCTCAACGCCATGATGTCGTAATAATTTTTGCCGGTCATAAAATCTAAGTTCTTGCCGGCAGAAGCGCTTTTGCGGTTAGAAGTAATCACAATACTGTTATTCAGAAAAGCAGCCGACAGCTCGGAAGCCGAAGAGTTTTCCGGCACGCTAATCAAAGTGTATTCATGCCGATCTTGTGCAAGGCGAACGACTTCCTCCGCAAAGTTTTTAAATTTCTCCGCCAAAGGATTATTAGGATCTGCCTTGGCAAACTCTTCATAAAACTTTGCAGCCTCTTCGTATTTACCCTTAGAGCGAAGCACTTGCGCAAAGTCGAATTTATAAACAGCCGGAGCGGAAGGCTTAGTCGCGATGGTGCGGTAGATGACCTCTGCACTTTGCAGGTCACCTGTTTCTACAAACACTTTAGCCAATTTAGCTCTCGCTATCAAATCGCTCTCATTCGCATCACTCGCTTTCTTGTAAAATTTAAGCGCCTTATCATAACGAAATTTCTTCGCCAGTTTATCCCCTTTCTCGGTTAATTTGTTTTGAGCATTCACTCCGGCTATCACACCTATGCTCAGGAGTGTAAGAATCAGTTTGTTTATCATTACCGTAATATCTATTAATTGCAAAATGACACTATAATCTTCGAGGGTTCAAATGTAATTTTAAAGGGGAAAAGAGGGAACTCCCTTTTTGCACCTTTTGGAATAGTAGGCAGGGGAGACCTTTTTTAGTATTGCTCGTTCTTATTGGGGAAATCGCGCGCTTTAATATCTTCTACATATTGTTTCACGGCAGCTTGC
>CAZQYO010000366.1:0-2829 GCA_964597415.1 uncultured Chitinophaga sp. | reverse complement strand
TCCATTGCGTATCAAACCAAAGATGTGCTGGATGCCATGCAAGAAGATTCAGGCATTAAATTAAAATCGCTGAGGGTAGATGGCGGAGCCAGTGCCAATAATTTTTTACTACAGTTTCAAGCCGATATATTGGGCGTGCCGGTAGAGCGACCCAGTGTGAGGGAAACCACGGCCTTAGGAGCTGCCTACTTAGCCGGATTAGCCGTAGGTTATTACAAAAAACCGAACCTACCGAAACAATGGAAAGTGGACGAGCAGTTTAAACCCACCATGAAACCCGCTGACCGAAACAAACTTTACGAAGGATGGAAAAAAGCCGTGACACTGGCGATGGGCTGGGCGAGTAAGGCTAAAAAAGCGAAGCGGTAGCAGGTGCTTAATAGCTTACTATCTTCGCATTCTTGAGTTTGCGAAGTTGTGCGCGAATAATCTTGTGGACTTCAACATCATCTTCATCCATTTTAATTATCTCTCTCAGATTTTCAGGAGTGGCCTGCGTCAGATCCGGATTGAAAAACCCGAAGCCTTTATAGGTGTTATGATCTAACCACACCACGGAGTGTTCATCGGGATGTATGCCTTCTCCTATGATAAAGAAGTTCTGATTTTTATAGAGGTATCTGCGTACGGTTCTTTCAATAAATGTATTATGATTCAAGAGACTTTTCTCTTCCACTATTCCTTTCTCTTTCATTTTTGAGCGAACCGCAAACCAACTGTACAAATTATTATCGCGGATAATTTTCGACAACACTTTATTGGCACTGGCTTTTGATGTAAAGCGAATAATGGCTTCTCCACCCGGCCAATCTACCGGATGAATTTTTAATTGATAGAACCCTTGTTCATCGGTAGTTAAAAACACCGCATGAGTAAATTCTTGCCATTTGGGTTTCTTATTAAATTCGGGTTGATGCCTTTTTAGTTCCTTGTAGGCACTCAGTTTAGCAATCATCTCATTGCCCGTGAGTTCATAATCTACTCCGCGCATCAATTCAAACATTCTTCTTCGATCGGGGGTATCGGTCATGGAAGAAAGATGGGAAATCACTTTTTTCCGAATATTCTTTACTCCTTCTAAGTACAGGATTTTCCCCACTTCATCTTTGTAATAAAACACGCCTGCATCTTCGGGCAGCTTTTCAATTTCCGCTTTAGAGAGGTATGGCGGCATCAGACTCAGATCAATGCCGTGGTTGAGTTCTATTTCAATATACTTAGATGAAGTGTTTTTCGATAAAATCATTTCGAGCAACTTCACGGTGGCTTCTGCATCGCCAAAAGCCCGGTGCCGGTCGGTGATTTCAATACCCAGACTATCGCAAATATTTCCCAAACTGTAGGAGTTAAAGCCGGGGAGAACCTTACGCGCCAGATTTACCGTATCTAATTGTCTCCGGTTAAAATCTATCCCCAGCCGCTTGTACTCCTGACGAATCATTCCGAAATCGAAACGCACATTGTGCGCTACAAAAATGGCTTCGTGAGTTAATTCTAAAATTTGTTGATGGAGGTCTTCAAACAAAGGAGCATTGGCTACCATGTCGGTAGAAATGCCCGTCAGCTTAGTCACGTACGGGTCAATATATCTGCGTGGATTCACCAAAGACTGAAACGTGTTTACGGTTTTTTGTCCATCGTAAATTATCACCGCTATTTCAATAATACGGTCGTTTGCAGGGCTGCCCCCCGTGGTTTCTACATCAATGACAGCATACATCGGGCGTGAAAATATACAGAATAAGGACACTCAATAAGTACCGTTTGGCATTTTAGCAGAAAAAAATTTCCGATCCTTCAAAAGGGGGCTAAGACAAAGGCTTTAGTGCCAATTTTCAGTATTATAGCGTTGTGAAAATTATCCGGCTTATTCTTTTGACATTGCTCGCCACCACTGCCTTTGAATGGGCTGCGGCACAAGTAATGATAGAGGATACCTCTACGAATGCTCCTTTTTTCAAAGCCTCGAAATTTAACAGCAAAGGTTATGTGGGATTTGAAGCGCAGGCCACTCAGATTTTAAAGAATAAGGCAGCTATGGTGCTGGGATTAAGCCTAAACTGGGTCATCAATCACAAATATGTGGTCAGCGGGAAATATCAACTACTCACCTCACGGGTAGATGTGAAGGAAAAAGTAGCCCCTTCATCGGGAGGGAAAATATATCTCACTCACCATTTTGCCGGGCTGGCTTTCAGCTATATTCTTTTTCACGACAAGAAATTTTCCTTTCAGCCGGAACTGGCAGCGGGGTGGAGTTCAGCAAAGTTTGAACATCCCACGGGGACAAAATACCGCCATGATTTCGGAGCTATCATTCCAGCGATGTATGGAGTTTATAATGCCTCAAAAATTTTTAGAGTAGGAATAGGGCTTAATTACCGGGCGGTTTTCGGCACCTCCTTTTCGGGGCTTAAAGCCAGTGACCTGAACGGTATCACCGGAGTAGTTTTTATCCGGCTCGGCACTTTTTAATTTGATTGGGTCTATAGTTCCTTTGGGGCGGTTCATTTTTTTGTGCCAGAAAAGTAGAATCCAATTCTGCAACCTGCAAAGTTGGAAAAGTCATAACCGGCACTTCCTAAAATTACTTGACATTTTTTGGGGTAATTACAAAAAGTGTTTTACAGGATTTATAGCTAATTCTGATTCAATGTTACATCAACCATTCTTGTTTCTAAAAAGACTCTTAGGTTTATCCTCCTATAGGCACAAGATTAAAACTATAAGGTCACCTTGCTTTCGCCCCAAAATTTTCACGCAAGGTCAATCTAGGGTATTCCCGAAAACATCAAATCCGCATCTGCTGCGGGTTTGATGTTTAAAGGT
>CAZQYO010000365.1:0-2849 GCA_964597415.1 uncultured Chitinophaga sp. | reverse complement strand
TTAGGTTACGCTTCTCTGATGCAATATGTTGCCGTGTAATGTTTGGGGGAATATTTTTTAAAAAAAATAGGGTCCTATCGAAACATTCTATAAGAGGAAACGTAAACTCACTTAATAAGCGTTCTGTAAAACTATCCTCTAATCCGATGAACTATCCATTTAAAATAATACACGGTAGTTCCGGTAAAGAAACAGCCCCGATGAACTCATCACCGAGGCTATAACGTAAAAGTCAAACAATAGTTTATTTGATAGGTGTAACTTTTTCTACCATTAATCCGTTAGCTGACACTGATAAAGTAGGATTGCTTTGAGCCGGTAATTGGTTAAAGAAATCCTTGTATGTATTTCCTATAATAGTGTAACCGCCTGTCTTCAAGTCGTAAAAAATATTATTAGTCAGGTTGATGTTATTCCCTGAACCTGAGTTTTTGTAATACGCTTGGTCGGCATTCTGCGCCCCATTAATAGTTAGCTTAATACGGTTAAAATTCAACACCATATTATCGGTATTGCCGGAAAGATATAAGCCGGTGGTGGCTTTACTTCCGCCAACTGCAATGGAGTTGTTTACTAACTGACCTAAGTTAGTCGCTTCTGCGGTGCAATTATTTAATGCTACTCCACAAATGCCGTTGGCAGCATTCACGATATTATTGCTGAGTATTAAATTATTTGAAACCGTCTCTAAGTTAATCCCCTTGTACGCGCTGTTGCTCGAAAGTGAACTCACCACATTATTACTAATTACAGGGGCATCTTCATTTTTCAATACCAAGCCGGCTTCATATTGGTTGAAAAAAATTGTCCCAATCACAGAGGTTTTACTATCCGGGGTTTCTGCACTCGTTCCACTTTTATATATCCCGATACTTCCGTTATTTACTTCGCAATCTTCAAAGTTAATATCGCTCTTTGCGGCAGTAGAAGCAAAATAAACAGTAGCACTATTTTCTCCGCTCAGAGTAGTTTCTACTCCGTCAAAAATCACTCCTTTAAAGTTAAGGTGAGCCACTTTCCCATCTGCTCTCAAACTGCTTCCATAAGTAGCATCTTTATGCACGATGCTTAGGTTTTCAAAACTAACCCACTGGGTTCCGTTAAGGGCAACAGTGGCATCAGAAGATCCGTAAGCAATAACCACCTCAGAATTATTCCCGGATTTCGACTCAAATTTTACATTATTAAAAGCATCGGCTCCCTGAATGGCAGAGAAAACGACCTTTTCATTGTAAACCCCATCCTCTATTAAAAAATCAACGGGACCTGAAACCCCACCACATTTAAGCGCATTTACGGCATCACTAACAGAAGAGAAGTCAGCACCCTCTTTCCCGATTGTGTATTCTCCTGAAAGAGAAGGACAGTCCCCTGCAAATGCATTGAGTGTGAGAGATAAAAGGGCAGTTCCAAATAAATAAGTAAGTCTATTCATGATCGGAGATTTTTGTGTTTGTTCATTAATATAGCGGTTCTATTAAAGTTTGTCAAGGGTCTGTTTCAATCGCTGAAAAAAAGACGACCTGAAAACATCTTTGCTTCTTAAATGTCAAAATAAAAACGCTGCGTCCTTTTGAAAAAATACTTTGTACTGAATGATTTTCTCTTAACCTAAACGTAAAAATAAAGTTATTCTTCAATTATACTAACCGCTTCTACCCCTTTTATTTCAGGAACTGAACTCATTACCGCTTCTCGGATTCCGGCTTTCATGGTCATATAACTCTGTGGGCAAACACTGCAAGCTCCAAGTAAGCGCACTTGCAAAATCATCTCTTTAGTAATACCTACTACTTCCACATCTCCCCCATCGTCTTTCAAATAAGGGCGCATGGTATCCAAAGAGGCCTCCACTTTTGCCAGAATATTGTTGATAGTAGTTATCATTGTGAGTTTACCGTTTCCGTTGGTTGTGCTTCAAAATTAGCATTTCTAATGGCAATCTCTCTGGCAGTATTCCGAGCTATTGCATCAAAGGCATTTCGCACAATTTCATTGTCTGAATATAGACTGGCGGGTTTCCCGTCATCACCGCCTTCGCGGATAGCCTGCACAATCGGAATCTCCCCCAAAAAAGGCAGTTCATATTCACTCGCCATCCGTTTCCCGCCATCGCGCCCAAAGATGTAATATTTATTCTCCGGCAGTTCTGCCGGAGTAAAGAATGACATATTTTCTATCACCCCTAGTACCGGAACATTTAGCGATTCGAGCCGAAACATATTCAGTGCTTTTCTCGCATCTGCCAAAGCCACATCCTGAGGAGTGGTCACAATAATTGCCCCCGTCACATGCACGGTCTGAATCATCGTTAATTGCACATCTCCCGTTCCCGGAGGCATGTCAACTATCATGTAATCTAATTTACCCCAAATGCAATCTGTAACAAACTGACGAAGCGCAGAAGTAACCATAGGTCCGCGCCATACAATGGGTTGTGCTTCGCTGACTAATAATCCGATAGAAAGCACTTTAATCCCTTCCACTTCTACCGGAATAATGTAGTGCTTTTCTTTAATAGTCCTCACCTCCGGTTTCCTATTTCTGATACCCAACATGGTAGGGGTCGAGGGGCCGTAAATATCGGCATCAATCAACCCTACCTTGGCACCCTGCCTGGCCAAACTAACGGCCAGGTTAACGGCAACAGTTGATTTACCCACACCGCCTTTGCCGGAAGCCACACAAATAATATTTTTTACACTCGGGAGCACATTCACATTGCTGTTTCTGTGTGAGGTTACGTTGGCATCCATTTCAATGTCCACCTCTATTTTAGGCGCAACATATTGATGTATTGCTGCTATACAATCATTTGGATAACATACAGATTTATAATCATTGTATTC
>CAZQYO010000364.1:0-2853 GCA_964597415.1 uncultured Chitinophaga sp. | reverse complement strand
GTGTATGATGCCGAAAATGAGCAAATTAAAAAAACACTCGAAAGCACTACAGGCGGACGACATTACAACATGATCCTGATTAAAGACGATCTCTCCCATATTTATCAAATCGGGGAAGCCCTTCAACGCAACGAAATTATTTGTATGACGGCTGATCGTTTTATGCCGGGATCTCGTACTGCACAAGTAGAATTTGTGGGAGAGAAAGCACAATTCCCCGTTGGCCCATTTCAAATTATTAAATCTTTCAAAGCACCTTATTCTTTTGTGTACGGAGTAAAAGTGGGAACCACTCATTACAATTGCTTTGCTCGGCCACATCGCGAGGTTACCCGCGAAATGACGACCGAACAGATAATGAAAGATTATGTTCAGGATCTGGAGGGAATGGTGCGCAAGTACCCCGAACAATGGTTTAATTTTTTTGATTTCTGGAAAAACCCCTGACTATGTTACCTATCTCCGGATATCCCTTAATAGACCTTCTTCCGCAAAAGCCTCCATTTGTGCTGATCAGTACATTGGAATCAGTCAATGAAAATCAGTGTGTGACAACCTTTACTTTTTCAGAAACTCATGTGATGTGTAATAAGGGGCAACTGGCGGTGGGCGGATTAATTGAAAATATCGCTCAAACCTGTGCTGCAAAAGCCGGCTATGAAAGCTTTTTAGCGCATAAAAAAATTCCGTTGGGCTTTATTGGAGACGTGAAAGATTTCGTTTACTCTCGTTTACCTTTGGTAGGAGAGTTGTTGAAAACAGAAATAACTATTGAGAACAAGATTTTTGATGTTTCCATCATTGTAGGAAAGATCTTTGTGGAGAAAGAAGAAATAGCTACTTGTAAGATGAAAATTTTTATAGAACCCGAAAAGGAAGAAACTGCGGTTTCTGAAAAAGCATGAACGAAACAAAAAGTATATCCGCAGTTGCCCGTCAGGAAATCCGCTTTAATGAGTGTGATCCATTAGGGATTGTATGGCATGGTAATTATGTGAAGTATTTTGAAGAAGGACGTGAAGCTTTCGGTAAAAAGTACGGCTTAGATTATATGGAGTTATATGTGAACGGTTACGCCACACCAATCGTACACTTAGAATGCTTTTTTCGGAAAACGCTCCAATATAAAGATGTCGCATTAATTGAGGTCATTTATAGAAAAACCGAAGCCGCTAAAATTATTTTTGATTATACGATACGCAAGGAAAGCAGCGGAGAATTAGTGTGCACCGGTAGTACCACTCAAGTATTTGTCGCCAACGGGACTATGCAGTTAGCACTGGTAACGCCAGAGGTGTTTTCAAACTGGCGCAGAAAAAATAATCTTTAAGTAAGCATGGTTTACGTGGCATCCGATAACATTTATTCTCCTCTGGGAAAAACTACCGGAGCAAACTTCCAGAAAGTGATGGAAGGAGCAACGGGTCTTCGTACTATCCATAATCATGACTTATCGGCTACCCCTTTTTTTGCTGCTATGTTTAGCGATGTTCCTTCTATAGTGGAGAAGGGTTATACAAGATTTGAAAAGTATTGTATCGCTTCTATAAAAGAAGCATTAGCACATACCGAAATCAGCCTATCCTCACCTGAAACTATTTTTATTCTTTCAACTACAAAAGGCAATATTGAGTTAATTGAGAAACCTCAGCAAAATGAGCCACTTAAACGCAAAGTTTCATTGTCGCAAACTGCCAGTCGAATAGCTTCTCATTTTGGTAACACTCACCCTCCGTTGGTGGTTTCAAATGCCTGCATCTCAGGAGTGCTTTCAGTGATTGTGGCAAAGCGCCTCATCGAAACGGGTCAGTACAAACATGCGGTGATCACCGGTGCCGATGTACTTTCCAAATTTATCATTTCGGGTTTTCAGTCATTGCACGCGATGAGCAGCGATGTTTGCAAACCATTTGATAAAAACAGAAACGGAATTAATCTGGGGGAATGTGCCGCTACTATTGTTTTGACGGCACAAAAAGAATTAGTTGCAACACCAAAGAAGATAGTAGTAAACGGAAATGCTTTAAGCAATGATGCTAACCATATTTCAGGGCCATCGCGAACAGGAGTTGAATTGGCCGGAGCAGTATTGAAAGCAATGGAAGAAAGTAAGATTTCCGCAGAGGAGCTTGCCTTTATTTCGGCACATGGCACGGCCACCCTTTTTAATGATGAAATGGAAGCTAAGGCCTTTACTCATGCTGAATTATCAGCGGTGCCGCTACATAGCCTCAAGGGTCATTTCGGGCATACCTTAGGGGCAGCCGGGGTAGTAGAGTCAATCATCTCATACCACTCTTTGTTGAATGGCGTGATTTTGCCCAGCAGAAACTTTGAAGAGATTGGGGTTTCAGAAAAAATAAATATCAGCCGTGCGCTTTCGCAGACTGATAAAAGTCATATATTAAAAACTGCCTCCGGATTTGGTGGTTGTAACGCAGCAGTCATATATTCGGCAAACTAAATTTTCACACCATGAGTACAGAAAAAGTTGATGTATTGGTAATTGGGGCAGGTCCATCCGGAACGGTAGCCGCATCCATTATTCACCAAGCCGGTTTTAAAGTTAAAATCGTTGAGAAGGAAAAATTTCCACGCTTTGTAATTGGCGAAAGTCTTTTGCCCAAATGTATGGAACCCTTAGAAGCTGCGGGATTTCTTCCGGCACTAAAATTAAAAGGCTACCAGGAGAAATCAGGTGCTAAGTTTGTGAATCCTGAAAAGAAAGTAATGGACTTCAATTTCTCTGATCAATTTACGAAAGGCTGGAACTGGACTTGGCAGGTTCCCCGTGCTGACTTTGATAAGGTGCTGGCCGATGAAGTAGAAAAGATGGGAGTGCCTATTGAGTAT
>CAZQYO010000363.1:0-2867 GCA_964597415.1 uncultured Chitinophaga sp. | reverse complement strand
GAAGTAATTACTCGTTTCGACTGACACAGTTCGTTATACACTCACAGGGCTTGTGCTCAAACAGCGCTACAGCACGAACGCCCGTGGGAGAGTAAAGTGCCCAAGGTGGGCACAGTAAGGCGCCATCTATTTCTGTTTTTTTTATGGAGGTGAAGGGTTTGCTGAATTTCAATATCGGGGATGCCGGTATGGGAGGCGGAGCGATAGTCAGCGCTTTGGTTTATTGCTCTTTTTTGATGCGGACATAGAAGGTGGTGCCTACATTCTCGACTGATTCAAACCAAATTTTGCCACCGATTCCCTCGATAATTCGCTGGCTGATGGCCAGGCCGAGACCGGTGCCCGATGACTTGGTAGTAAAGTTGGGTGCAAAAACGGCTTCGTAGTTTTCTTTGGGGATGCCGCAGCCATTGTCGCTCACGGTCACTAACACCCATCCGTCTTCTTCTTTTACATAAATATCAATAAAGCCGGTTCGGTTTTCGGGAATACTCTGCACGGCATTTTTTACAAGATTGTTGAATACGCTTACTAATTGATTTTTGTCGGCAAACACGTAGGGCGATTCGCTGTCGGTGGTAAAAGTGATGGTGAGTCGTTCTTCCTTGTTGAAGAGTTCGGCAATGGACTTTAGCAATTCATTGGTATTAATCAACTCGTTTTCCGGCCTCGGCATTTTGGCAAAAGACGAGAAGGCGGTGGCAATGGAGGAGAGATTTTCTATTTGCTCCTCTAATGTTTTCGCCACTTTTTTCGCTAACTGCTCAATGTTGGGTTGGCCGGTATCAATCGCTCTTTGAAGATATTGGATGCTGAGTTTCATGGGGGTGAGCGGGTTCTTAATCTCGTGTGCTATTTGTTTGGCCATTTCGCGCCAGGCACTTTCTCTTTCGCTCTTGGCTAACTTGCGGGCACTGCGCTCTAATGCGGTAATCATTTTGTTGTATTCTCCAATCAGCACGCCTATTTCGTCTTTGCTGTTCCATTCTATCGGCTCATTCTTTTTGTTGAGATTTAGCAGGCGCAGTTTTTCACTGATAATGGTGAGCGGTCGGGTGATAGAGTTTGAAATGAAGTAGGCGAGAATGGCTGCGCAGAGCAGCAGAAAAACGTAAACATTCATCAGCGCTACTAAAAAGCCGGAGACCTCATCGTTAATGTCTTTGGAACGTTCAAAATAAGGGATGCCGAGATACGCGATAGTATTGCCGCTTAAATTTCGGACGGGCGAATAGGTGGCGGTATAGTGAAGCCCTCCAATATTCTCCTGATTGGTGATGCGGGCCGACTTAGAAGTTATCAAATGAAAGTAAGCGGTGGGGGCCATCTTTTTACTGATAATTCCTTTATCGTAAATAGAAGGTTGCGAGGTTTCGGTCAAATCGCCTTGGGTATTATAGAGATTAATATCCACGGCATTGATCTCTGCCAAGCGCGCAATTTCTACATCCAGATTATCACTCAGAGAACTGTTTAGTGAAGCTTTGTTTTGTTGAATAAAGTATTCGAGGCTGGCGTGTACTACTTTCTCTTTTCGCATCAGGCGATCGTTGTAAAAATGGTCGTATTGACTTTTGAAAAAGTTGAAAGTGATCACACCAATCACGATGAAGGAGAACACGATCATGGCAAACATCGAGTAGTTAATCCTGCTGCGGAACGAAAGCGAAAGGCTGTTTAAAAACTCTTCTCCGTAAATATCTTTTTTCAGAAGCCCTGCGGCAATCAAAAGAGAAACTGCCAGCGTGAAGAAAAATGCAAAGAGATAGGAGAAGGTAGCTACCGGTTCAAACAGCGGCTCGCGATGAACCGAAACGATGACCCGTTTGCCGTTTGGGAATCGCATAATGCCATGCTCCCAATCCGGCTCCTCTATAAACTCATGTACTTCGTTTCCGAATTGGTATTCCTTATTCCATTGATAGGTGTAAGGGAAGTCGCCATATTGTGCCACTAAACGATTGTTTTGGTAAATGGCATAGTCGTAGTTGTAAGCATTGTTTGAGAGAGTCACATTTCTGCCCACTAACAATTCGGGATATACGTTTTGACCGTAATAAACTTTGGGAGTTAGTTTCATTATCAATGAGCCGTAATTGGTGCTATCATCTAAAAAACGGATGACGCTGATATACTCGTAATTCTGAGTGCTGTCCGTCACGTAATGCAAATTAGGGGCATCTTTCAGTTGTAGAAAATCTTTGACTTGCTCTGTTGCCAATGTGTCTTCTGCTTTTATGGAACGGCCATAGCGGTCAAAGGCAAAAAGTTGTAAATCATATTTGTTGAAATAGCCCGAGAGGTAGAGGGCGTTGAGCCGGTCAAAAACTTGTTTTTTAGAGATAACAGGATTGGTGAGAAAGTTTCGGATAAATACGTCTTGCGATATGCGTTTAGCAATATCGGTAAACATATATTCCGCTACATAATCTCTTTCGGCTCCTAACTTGGTCGCAAAAAACACTCGTTGATTGCGCTCTTTGCGTTCGTAAAGATTTTCAATTAAAAAGGTGGTGAGCAAGCCATATACGGAGATGTAAAGAATAATATTTCGCACCGATAAACTCGAATCGTTCCGCAGCATCAAAAACAGAAAGGGCAGCAGTAAAAAGACCCATCCGGCAGTGAACACAATAACATGGTAAAACGGAGAGTCAATAGCCGGTATAGCGAAAAGGAGAGCACAGATGCCACCCATTCCTATAAGATTTTTTAGCGGAATGTCTGCGGCAATAAATTTTGCGATTACTTCTCTGGCTATTACAAAATGGGTGATTAAGAGAAAAGCAAAAGCGGTCAGCCCTAACAAACTATAAACGTTAAGACTTAGAATGTTGTAAACCTCGAAGGAAATAACGGAATCCATT
>CAZQYO010000362.1:0-2899 GCA_964597415.1 uncultured Chitinophaga sp. | reverse complement strand
TAGAAAGCTAAATTGGGTTTATACGCAATAGCCAGTTCATGGGTAGCTTTGACAATCGCTTTATTGAACTCAAATACCGGATCGTCATAATCGAGCAAATGCACAGGAATTAAATTAATATCTGTATCAAGCCCAACACATAGGAAAGATTGCTTCTTTAGAATTTGCTTCTGAATATCTTTTCTATTCACGGCTACGAAAGTAAAAATTAAGCAATTTCACTGAGGAAGATGATTTTGAAAGATTAGGGAAAGAGGAAAAGTTATAGGGGGCTTATGAATCTTGTTTTCGCTTATTCATTTCGTCCCGGATTCGAGCTGCCCGTTCGTAATCTTCGCCTTCAATGGCTTGTTGCAAAGCCTGCTTTAATTCAGCTGCATTCATTTCAGAAATTTTAAGTGGAGCAGATTCAGTGATTTCGGCTATTTCTTTTTCTTCCTGATGAGCCGCAGAAGCTTCTTCATTGGGATCCGCCTCTACACCGGCCTCTAATAAGATACTTTCTTCCACATAAATAGCACTATCAAAGCGCACAGCTAAAGCCAACGCATCACTAGTGCGAGAATCTATTTCAAAAAAATATTCCCCCTTTTTACAAACTAAGTTCGAGTAGAATACTCCGTCTAAAAGTTTTGAAATGTAGATATACTCCAATCCAATATCAAAAGTATCGCAAATAGTTTTCATGAGGTCATGTGTCAGAGGCCTCGAAGGTTTAATGTCATCTAAAGCTACCGCTATTGCTTGAGCCTCAAAACCACCGATAACTATCGGTAATCTTCTTGTGCCTCCTACTTCGCCCAATACTACCGCAAACGAATGTGTTTGCGTAACACTATGCGACAAGGCAATAATTTCCAACTCAATTTTTTTCATTTTTATTTAAACCCTCTCGGTTTAAAAGTAGCGGATTTTTCGGAAACACAAAACAAGTGTCCAACAACAAAAAAACGACACATTTTCACTCTGTGTCGTTCTCTATTTCAATAACAAAGTGTTAGTGAGATTCCTTAAATTTTTTATACTCCTCGATGAGCTTTGGCATCACCTCAAAAGCATCTCCCACTATCCCGTAATCTGCGGCCTTAAAAAACGGAGCCTCCGGATCATTGTTAATCACCACAATTACTTTTGAGCCGTTCACTCCGGCCAAGTGCTGTATTGCTCCTGATATACCAACTGCAATATACAAGTTAGGGCGAATGGTAATACCTGTTTGGCCTACATGCTCGTGGTGAGGACGCCAATCCACATCAGCTACGGGGCGGGAACAAGCTGTAGCCGCACCCATTTCTTTGGCCAAATTTTCAATCATCCACCAGTTTTCAGGACCTTTTAACCCGCGACCTCCTGAGACTACAATTTCCGCTTCTGTCAATGGAACGGTTCCGGTAACTTTATCTACGGCTACTACTTTTATAGTAAAGTCCGCATCAGAAACCGAAGGAGAGAAGGCTTCTACGGTAGCTGTTCCACTTCCTTTAATTGGCGAAAGTGAATTGGGAGTTAATCCTATTACTTTTATTGGTGTAGCTACAGAATACTGTGCCGTAGCTTTTCCTGAGAACACATTTTTGTTGAAAGTTGCCGAAGCTCCTTCAAACACCGGAAGATTAATTGTGCCGGGAACATAGCCGGCTTTTAACCGTACGGATAAGCGCGGAGCTAACAACTTGCCATTTTGATTAAAGGAACTGACAATCACATTTGCGCCAACCGTAGTAGCGACTTCTGCTACCACTTTGGTATAAACTTTTGAATCAAAAGTATTGAATCTCGCATCAGAAACGTGCAACACCTTCTTCACTCCTACCTGTCCAAGAACGGCTAAATTATCGGCCGATGCCTCTCCCAATACTACCGAGATAGAATCTGTACCTAATCCTTCAGCCACTTTGGAAGCATAATAGGCGGCTTCGGTAGATGCCTTTTTAACTTTTCCATCTACTACTTCTACAAAACTTAATACTGCCATCTTTATATATTTTGAATGCTGTTTGTAATTAATTAAATAACTTTTGCCTCTTCGTGCAGCAAGCGCACTAATTCGCCCACATTATCCTTATCTACCAATTTTATTTGCTTTTCCTTATCCGGTAAAGTGTATGAAACTATTGTAGTTAATTTATCTGCCTCGGTAGTAGGCACTACTGCAAGTGGCTTGCTTCTGGCTCCCATAATTCCTTTCATATTCGGGATTCTTGCTTCCGCTAAGTCTTTGGTAGCACCTATCACTATCGGAAGTTTTGACTCAACGGTTTCGGTTCCTCCTTCTATTTCGCGCTTTGCGGTAACTACACCATTTTCGATTTCCAACTTAGAAACCAAAGTAACACAAGGCAGGTCAAGAAGCTCTGCTATCATGCCACCCATCTCAGATGAATTATAATCTATAGTTTCTTTGCCGGTAATGATTAGGTCGTAGTTCTCTGACTTGGCATGATTGGCAATTTGCGAAGCCACAAAATAAGCATCGGTAGGATCAGCATCTACACGCACAGCTTTGTCGGCTCCAATAGCCAGAGCCTTGCGAATAATCTGTTCTGAATCAGCCGCCCCAACATGAATAACGACTACTTCTCCCCCTTGCTTTTCTTTTAACTCAATAGCGCGTACTAAAGCAAACCATTCATCAGTGGGGTTCATAATAAATGTAACCCCGTCTGCATTGAACTTTGTATTATTATCTGTAAAGGAAATTTTAGAAGTGGTATCCGGCACTTTAGCAATAGGAACAAGAATTTTCATGCGTAATAGTTTTAAAATTGCGGTGCGAAATTATTGAACATTGCTAATTTTCAAAACAAAACTTTCCCGAACAACGTTCGGCATCAACTAAAGAAAAGTGGAACTTACAAGATTACAAAAGCTAATACAAATGGAACGGCAACAGCTATAA
>CAZQYO010000361.1:0-2948 GCA_964597415.1 uncultured Chitinophaga sp. | reverse complement strand
GTAAACCTGTACCATTCTAAAAATCTTTACCTGACCTTTGCTAATCTGCTTTATTCCCTTACATTTGCCTTCCCAAAAATTTCTACAAAAAACAGTTAATGCCAACTATTCAGCAATTAGTAAGAAAAGGACGCAAGCAAATTGAAAATACCAGTAAGAGCCGCGCCCTTGATAGCAGCCCTCAAAAGCGAGGTGTATGCACCCGTGTATATACTACTACGCCAAAGAAACCAAATTCGGCGCTTCGTAAAGTTGCCAAGGTAAGACTTACCAATGGTCAGGAAGTGATTTCCTATATCCCAGGAGAGGGGCACAACCTTCAGGAACACTCTATTGTACTGATCAGAGGTGGTCGTGTAAAAGATTTACCGGGAGTTCGTTACCATATCGTGCGTGGCGCATTAGATACGGCGGGGGTGAACGACCGCAAACAGAGTCGCAGTAAATACGGCACTAAGAAACCTAAAGCAGGAGCTAAAAAATAATAGCAAAATTTAATAAAGACTAACAGCCATGAGAAAAACAAGAGCGAAGAAAAGACCATTAGCGCCGGACCCAAGATTTAACGACCCGATGGTAACCCGCTTCGTAAATACTTTAATGAACAGTGGAAAGAAGACTGTTTCCTTTGGAATTTTTTATGATACCATTGATAAAATAGATGAAACCACTAAAGAGAATAACGGATACGAACTCTGGAAGAAGGCGTTGGAAAATGTAACTCCTTCTGTAGAAGTAAAGAGTCGCAGAATTGGCGGTTCAAATTTCCAGATTCCTATGGAGGTTCGCCCTGTACGCAAAACTTTTCTTAGCATAAAATGGCTGATTGACTATGCTGCTGAGCGCAATGGTAAATCCATGTCAGATAAATTAGCCGCAGAAATTATTGCTGCTGCTAAAGGTGAAGGAGCCGCCTTCAAGAAGAAAGAAGATGTTCATAAAATGGCTGAAGCAAACAAAGCTTTTGCCCATTTCAAAGTTTAACCCGCGGCGATTAATCCCCGAACTATTTTTTACCTGATTGGTTTTGATGAAAGGTCTGAAGACTTGAACTTCAAAACCAATTCTTTTAAAAAGACAATCACTCAGAATCAACTAATAATAAATTTCAATGTCACTCGATTTAAAATTTACCAGAAATATAGGAATTGCAGCCCACATTGATGCGGGCAAAACGACCACGACCGAACGTATCCTTTACTATACCGGCGTATCTCACAAAATAGGTGAAGTGCATGACGGTGCAGCTACTATGGACTGTATGGTACAGGAGAAAGAAAGAGGTATCACCATCACTTCTGCTGCTACTACTACTTTTTGGAAGTATCGTGGTAAAGACTACAAATTCAATATTATTGATACTCCCGGTCACGTTGATTTTACGGTAGAGGTGGAACGCTCGCTTCGCGTATTGGATGGTGTAGTAGCTTTGTTCTGCGCTGTGTCCGGCGTAGAACCGCAATCAGAGACCGTTTGGAGACAAGCTAACCGCTACAGGGTTCCACGTATCGGGTTTGTGAATAAGATGGACAGAAGCGGAGCTGATTTCTTAGATGTGGTAAAACAGGTAAAAGAAAAGCTTGGAGCTAATCCGGTTCCGCTTCAGCTACCCATTGGTTCAGAAGATTCCTTTAAAGGAGTAGTTGATCTGGTTACAAACAAAGCAATCGTTTGGGATGAAGCAACTCAGGGGATGACCTTTAAGGAAATTCCTATACCGGCAGACATGGTTTCAGATGTGAAGGAATGGAGAACAAAATTGATGGAGGCAGTGGCTGAATATGATGAAAAACTGATGGAGAAATATTTTGAAGATGAAAATTCCATAACAGAAGATGAAATTCGTGAAGCCATCCGCAAAGCAACCATTGACATTGCGATTATTCCCATGATGTGTGGTTCCTCTTTTAAGAATAAAGGAGTGCAGGCAATGCTTGATGCAGTGGTGCAATATCTTCCTGCGCCCATTGATATTGAAGCAGTGAAAGGTATTAATCCTGATACAGAACAGGAAGTAATTCGTAAACCAGATGCTAAAGAACCATTTTCTGCCTTAGCATTTAAAATTATGACCGATCCATTTGTTGGTCGTCTGGCTTTCTTCCGTGTTTATTCAGGAGGATTAGATGCCGGTTCCTATGTGCTAAACACAAGGTCTGGAAAGAAGGAGCGTATCTCCCGTATTTTTCAGATGCATGCCAATAAGCAAAACCCTATTGAAAGAATTGAAGCGGGAGATATTGGAGCAGCTGTTGGTTTTAAAGAGATAAAAACCGGTGATACGCTTTGCGATGAAAAGCACCCTATCATTTTAGAAAATATTAAGTTTCCAGAACCGGTTATCAGTATTGCGGTGGAAGCAAAAACCCAGGCAGATGTGGACAAACTCGGAATGGCACTTTCAAAACTTGCTGAGGAAGATCCTACGTTTAAAGTAAAAACGGACGAAGAAACCAGCCAAACTATTATCAGCGGTATGGGAGAATTACACCTTGAAATTATTGTTGACCGGTTGAAGCGGGAGTTTAAAGTAGAATGTAATCAGGGCGCACCGCAGGTGGCATATAAAGAAGCTGTTACACAAACAGTTAAACACCGCGAACTCTTCAAAAAGCAAACAGGTGGTCGTGGTAAGTTTGCTGATATACAGGTTGAAGTTGGTCCGGTAGATGAAGGAGTAAAAGGATTACAATTTATTAATGATGTATTTGGTGGTGCTATTCCACGTGAGTTTATTCCTTCCGTACAGAAAGGATTTGAGGCGGCAATGAAGAGCGGTGTGCTGGCAGGATATGAAGTGGAGAATCTGAAGGTTCGCCTTTTCGATGGTTCATTCCATGCTGTTGACTCTGATGCCATGTCATTTGAACTTTGTGCAAAATATGCTTTCCGCGAGGCATGTCTGAAAGCAAAGCCCATCCTACTGGAACCGATTATGAAGGTAGAAG
>CAZQYO010000360.1:0-2963 GCA_964597415.1 uncultured Chitinophaga sp. | reverse complement strand
CTTTACATGGATTCCTATTACAAGGACAACAGCCACCTGAAACCCGAAGAAAGAACCCACATAAATTTTGACCACCCCGATGCCTTTGAATTTGATCTGCTCTACCAACATTTATCGGAATTAAATAAGGGAAATTCTATTGAAGCGCCTACCTACGATTTCATTACCAGCACACGAAACAGAGAAACCGCCCATATAGCCGCTGCACCTGTAATTATTGTAGAGGGGATTTTACTATTTACAGATAAGCGCCTCCGCGATCTTTGCCATGTCAAAGTGTTTGTAGATGCAGAGCCGGATGATCGGGTAATACGCATTATAAAACGCGATATGGAACAGCGGGGACGAAATGTAGAAGACGTGCTGAATCGTTATGAGGTGGTAAAAAATATGCACCGGCAATTTGTAGAACCCACTAAGCGCTTTGCCGATATTATTATACCGGAGGGTGCCGAAAATCAGGTAGCCATTGATTTGTTGGTAGCCACCATTCGCATGAAGTTACAGCAGGTAGAAGTATGAACCGTAGAATTTCACAAAAAACAACTTTCTAAAAACTAAAAGCACAAGATGAAAAAAGCGCTTGCCTTCTTATTAATTGCAATAAGTATTTCGGGAACGTTCTCCTTGACTGGATGTAAAAAAGGCGGCTTCAATGTATTTACCATTGAAGATGATAAAAGTTTCGGAGCACAAATGGAAACAGAGATTGCCTCCAATCCTTCGGAATATCCGCTGTTGAGTTCATCACAATATCCTGTGGCCTATAGCTATCTGGAAAATATAAAACAACAGATTTTAAATGCCGGACAGTTGAAGCACACAAATGATTTTGATTGGAAGTTGCACATCATTCACGATGATGCCACGCTAAACGCTTTCTGCACACCGGGTGGTTACATCTATGTGTATTCGGGGCTTATTAAATATTTAGACAACGCTTCTTCCTTAGCCGGAGTACTGGGACATGAAATGGCTCATGCCGACCAACGCCACTCTACTCAGCAAATGACTAAGCAATACGGCTTGTCGCTGTTGGTGTCGGTAGTGGCCGGAACTACCAGCGCGGGGCAGTTAGCCCAAATAGCAGCCGACTTAACTTCACTGGCCTTTAGCCGTGAGGACGAAACGGATGCCGACACTCATTCTGTGATTTACCTGTGCCCTACGATTTACCGCGCTGATGGTGCAGCCGATTTTTTTCAAAAGATAGTAGATGAAGGACAGCAACAACCTCCCGCTTTCCTCAGCACTCACCCCAACCCGGATAACCGCATCGCCAACATACACAGTGAGAAAAATACTTTGGGATGCAGCGGCTCCCCTTCTTCTCAAATAGAGGTGACTGATTACGCTGCGTTTAAAGCAAGTTTGCCTTAGTCGTTAATTGACAAATTCACTACTGCTTCTTTGAAGTGTCTTTTCATAAAAGGCTTCGTACTGAGGCAATATATTTTCGATAGAGAAAGTACGGGCATGGTTATAAGCATTTGTCTTGAACTCCCGCAACTTGGCATCGTCTTTTAAAATTAACTCTGCCCATTTTGCCATACTTTCATAATCCCCCACCGGACTCAAAAAGCCGGTTACTCCATGCACATTTATTTCAGGAATACCGCCCACATCAGAGGAAATAACCGGCACTTCGCAAGCCATTGCTTCGAGTGCCGCCAAACCAAAACTCTCCGATTCGGAAGGCAACACAAACAGATCAGAAATAGCGAGCAAATCTTCCACAGCATCTTGCTTGCCTAAAAAGCGAACATGCTCGCAGTTGCCTAATTTGCGGCAGAGCAATTCAATATTTGCCCGGTCGGGACCATCGCCTACCAAGAGCAACTTGGCGGAAATTTTCTTAATCAGCAAATCAAACATCTTTACCACATCTTCCACTCGTTTAACCTTTCTGAAATTGGAAACGTGAATCAGGATTTTTTCGCCATTCGGTGCTAAAGCCTTTTTAAAATGTTCCTTATTAGTTTTTTTAAACCGCGAAAAGTCTATGAAGTTGGGGATGACTTCTATTTCCTTTTTGATGTTGAAATTCCGGTAGGTTTCTTCCCGCAGGTTGTTTGAAACGGAAGTAATACCATTGGAGTGATTAATAGAATATTCCACCACGGGTTTATAGCCGGGATCTTTACCCACTAAAGAAATATCGGTGCCATGAAGGGTGGTAATAAAAGGTAAGTGGTAGCCGCTTTCCTGTAAAATAGAACGGGCCATCAAAGCCGAAGACGCATGGGGAATAGCATAGTGCACGTGCAGAATATCTAATTTTTCGAAACGGGCTACATCCACTATTTTACTGGCTAAAGCACTTTCATAAGGCTGATATTGAAACAGAGGATAGTCAAGTGCAGACACTTCGTGATAATAGATGTTCTCGTAATAAGAATCTAAGCGCACCGGCTCTTGATAGGTGATAAAATGAACATCGTGCCCTTTGCGGGCTAATGCCTTGCCAAGCTCTGTTGCAATAACACCACTCCCTCCGTAGGTGGGATAACATACCACTCCGATTTTCATGTTACTCATTTCTGTTAAGACATTGCGAATGTAAACAGATTGCGTAATAGTGAGATTTATAATGTCCTTCTTCTTTACAAAAGTTTTAAGGAGAACACGAATGTGTAATTGATTCCTCCTCGTTTTTCTTCCATGTATTTTAATGCATAGTGCGCTAAGGGCATATCTGAAATCGCAATGATGGTTAAGGCAAATTCAGCAATCGTCTTTGTTGCGCTTGATTTGTTTATGGCCTTTGCGGTGAAAGGGTAGTGGAGTGTAATAGAAAATAGGTCGAAGCAGTGGAGTTTGGATTTGTGTCGTCTTCATATTGTCATTTAAGGGATAAAAGACGAGGGACATTAGTTCAGAATTAAAAATTCTGTATTTATCTGCAAGTTCGGTTTGGCCTACGTAACAGCAGAAAAAATAAATTTTGTCTCCCTTAAAACAGC
>CAZQYO010000359.1:0-2988 GCA_964597415.1 uncultured Chitinophaga sp. | reverse complement strand
TTCTGGGTGGCTTCGGCGACGTCGGAACCGCTGCCGGGCAGACGATTACCGGCTTCAACAAGATTCAAATATTCGAGCAGTTTGGAATTGGCTTGTCATTCAAATTTTAATTTCTCCTCTATAATTTCTATAAAAGGGCCAATGCGCCCTTTTTTTTTAAACTCTTTTGCAAATACAGGAGTGGCTTAACAAATTTTGATTTTTAATAATTGACTCTAAGGGTATTTTTGCTGCCCTCAAAACAAACGGAATATGGACATCATTTCAAGCAACACCTCGATAGACATTGCCTCTCTCAACGAGAAAATAAACCGCGAAAGCTCCTTTGTAGATGTACTTAGCCTGGAGCTGGGAAAATCTATTGTCGGGCAGAAATACATGGTAGAAAGATTGATGCTGGCCTTGCTCTCTAACGGGCACATCCTGTTAGAAGGGGTTCCCGGTCTGGCAAAAACCTTAGCTATCAAATCTATGGCTTCGGCTATACATGCCAAGTTTGCCCGAATACAGTTTACGCCCGACCTGCTGCCGGCCGACCTGATAGGAACCATGATTTACAATCAAAAAGAAAATGACTTTGCGGTAAAGAAAGGCCCCATCTTTGCCAACCTGATTTTGGCAGACGAAATAAACCGCGCACCGGCCAAAGTGCAATCTGCCCTGTTAGAAGCCATGCAAGAAAAGCAAGTCACTATTGGTGAGCACAGTTATCTATTAGAAGAACCCTTTCTGGTGCTGGCCACCCAAAACCCCATTGAGCAGGAAGGAACTTACCCGCTCCCCGAAGCGCAAATAGACCGCTTTATGTTGAAAGTAGTGGTGACCTATCCTAAAAAAGAAGAGGAGCAAATGATTATTCGGCAGAATATGCAGTTGAATGATAAAACCATAAATGCGGTAGTGAACAAAGAAGAAATTATCAATGCCCGCAAAACCGTGCGCGAAGTTTACATGGACGAAAAAATTGAGCGTTACATCTTAGACATTGTTTTTGCCAGCCGCAAACCCGAAGACTATAAGTTAGACAAAATCAAACCCTTTATTTCTTACGGAGGGTCTCCGCGGGCGAGTATTAATCTGGCGGTAGCTTCAAAGGCCTATGCCTTTATCAAGCGCAGAGGCTATGTAATACCCGAAGATGTAAGAGCCATTTGCTTTGATGTGATGCGCCATCGCATCGGGTTAACTTACGAAGCCGAAGCAGAGAATATTACCAGTGAAGAAATAATCAGTGAAATATTGAATGCGGTGGAAGTTCCGTAAGCAGCGGCTCACCCCGGAACCCCAAAAGGGATAAAAACAAAATAACAATAGCAGATGGCGATGAAGGAATTGGTCTCCAAGAAAGAGGTATCTAAAGAGTTTCCCTACAAGGAAGATTTAGGAGAGGCTGATAAACGAAAGAAACTTCGCAGGATAGAAATTAAAACGAAGAAACTGACTAATCAGATTTTCTCCGGCAGCTATCACTCTGCGTTTAAAGGAAAGGGAATTTCATTTAGCGAAGTGCGCGAATACCAGTTTGGCGATGATGTGCGCATGATAGACTGGAACGTAACGGCTCGAAACAACCGGCCATTTGTCAAAGTATTTGAAGAAGAGAGAGAGCTTACGGTGATGCTTTTAATAGATGTGAGCCAATCGAGTTTCTTTGGAACGCAAAGCGACTTTAAGAACCATATCATTGCAGAGATTAGTGCGGTGCTGGCTTTTTCTGCCATCAACAATAACGATAAAGTAGGAGTGATTTTTTTCAGTGACATCATAGAAAAATTTATTCCTCCTAAAAAGGGTAAAACACATATCCTGCGAATTATTTCTGAGATATATGATTTCCACCCAAAGAGCAGTGGCACCAATATTCAGGAAGCGCTTCGCTATTTCACCAATGTGGTGAAGAAAAAATGTATTGCCTTCCTCATTTCCGACTTTATGAATTCGGGATATAAAGATGCCCTCTCTATTGCAGCCAGAAAGCACGACCTATTGGGCTTGCATCTATATGACCAAAGAGAAGCACAACTGCCCGATATAGGTTTAATGAAAGTAGTAGATGCCGAAACCAAAACTGAAATGTGGGTAGATACTTCCAACAAACAGTTGCGCGACCAATACGCTAAGTCGTTTGCAGAGAAAGTAGCACTAACGAAAAGTATGTTTGGCAAAAGCGGGGCACAATTAGAGACTATCAATACCGAAGATAATTATGTGGTCGCCCTGATGAATATGTTTAAGAAAAGAGAAAGAAGAAGATGATGACCAAAGTCCGAAATAGTGCGTTCAGGTATCGGCCATGGAAGTATGCTTTCCTTCTGCTGAGTGCTTTGTCATTTGGGCTTCAGGGTTTCAGCCAATCGGTTTCTGCCATCCTGAAAGCAGACTCCAATAAAATTTTGATAGGCGACCAGTTGAATGTACGACTGACCATAAAACATTCAAAAGAGTTGCAGTTGGCTATCCCCACATTGCAGGATACGCTGGGAAACATGGAGATTATCCGCAGCTCCAAAATGGATACTTCTTCCGAAGGCAATACTATTTTGTTGACACAAGTCTATACGGTTTCTGCCTACGATTCGGGAGAGTTTCATGCCGGCCCTGTGTTGTTGTTTTTCAAAAACTCTACCGGCACGGTGGACAGCCTTCTCTCCAATTCTGTCCCTATTTTAGTCAATACTTTAGACGTTGACACTGCCAAACCTTTTAAGCCCATCAAAGCCCCATTAGAAGTCCCTTACTCTTGGAAAGAGTTTTTGTATTACTTGATTCCTCTACTCCTTTTGCTCCTGTTAATTATTGGCGGCTATCTGCTGTGGAAGAAACGGAAAAACAAAACACCGGATGTTTACGTACGACCAAAACCAAAAGATCCCGCTCACGTGTGGGCAAGAAAGGAGCTGAAGAAACTACAAGAAGAAAAGCTGTGGCAAAAGGACGAAATGAAACTTTACTATACACGCCTCACCGATGTGCTTCGATTGTATTTGG
>CAZQYO010000358.1:0-2996 GCA_964597415.1 uncultured Chitinophaga sp. | reverse complement strand
GAATGCTCCATGTTTCTATTCTTTAGGAATAGTGCCAACCCTTGGAGAAACATCTCAAGGTTTTGGTGAGGATAAATAGTTCCAACATAGGATATGATAAATGTAGTCTTTCCTGGCTGAAGACTTTCGGTTCCTTTCATAGCGTCTTCATCAAATCCATTGTAAACCACTTCAATCCGTTTGGTAGGATGAATTTTTTGTAATGCCGCTGCGTAATCGGGAGCTGCAGTGATAATAAGCGAACTGTTGCTGATGTATTTTTTTTCTCTTCTGCGAAAAAAGGTGTGCTGAAGTTTTGCTAATACACCATGCCGATAATTACCTTGATTCGTAGTCCATCCATCCCGATAATCGGCCATCCACGGAATCCTGAATTCAATGGATAATAAGTGAGCATACTTAAATAAGATAAATGGTTCTCCGGTCGCGATAATTAGATCGTAGTTTGAATGGCGCAGTATTTTTTGCGCTTGGAAATAAATTTGTGCTTTGCTGTCAAACTGAAAAGATATATGCTCTCCAAGAGAATATATAAATGAAAGCATCTTCCGAATCAATGTAAATTTTTGTTCACCAAATTTTAATAGTAAGCGGTCTCTCAGGTTTGGTGCGAAAGCGACACGCATAATTTCCTTTTGAGGTAAAATTTCGCTTGCCACATTTTGTTTTGTTGCGCGGATGTAGTCTTGCGAGGTATTAATGTGCTCCACCCAGTGCCTGGTCACCACTGTAACGAAGAAATCTTGATCCGGCAGATATTTGTACCAGCTATAGGGTCTTTGGGCTGCTATAGAAATTAAAGGCGGAAAATCATAAGCGAGAATCAAAATTTTTTTCAATCGCAACTCATTAAAAATTCAGGTGAATATACATTGCTCAATTTCAATCTGATTAAGATTTCGATGGAAGGTTTGTGCTCTGAGTTTTGGTGTTCTCTATTTTGCGAAGCAGTTCCGTATATAAAATTTCCAGTTTCGACATTTCTATTTGCCGATTGCCTAGCTTTGCTACCCGGGAATATGCCAATTCAAGTACCTCGGTCGGATATTCTGTTAGTGCCTTGGCGATAAGCTGGGCGAGTTGGTAGGGATCGTTTTTCTCTAATACCCACGCAGCATCCTGAAAAATAGCTGCATCATAGCTTAAATTAGGGAGTATTAGTGGGCAGCGGCTTGCCATCGCTTCTAAGGCCGAATTTGGTGTTCCATCGCTGATAGGTGTCATGATAGTAAGTGATGCCTTTTTATACCACATCCAAATGGATTCCTGATCTAAGTAGTCTTCAACAATAAATTTTAACCCGATTCTATTTTTCAGCTCAGTGAGTTTTTCCAAAAGGGATGTTGAATAATCTTTATCGTAATATTTCCCTCGAATGAACACAAAGGTATAGTCTTGAATAATTGCTGAAGGTAAAAGTGCTATTGCATCTATTTGAAGGGAGATATTGTAAACCGGTGAAAAAAAGCGGGGAGAGAAAATATATTTACAATTCCGCAAATCCGCAGGGAGTAGCTCAGGCTTATCTATTGCTGAAATTTTGTTTACATCTACCCCGGTTCTAACTACCTGAATGGACTTTACCTGAAACAGTTCCGTCACTTTTTTTAATTGAGCGGAGGAGGTACAGGTAATCAAGTTTGCTTTTTCAAAAGAAGATTTGAAAAGCGTAAAAAGAAATCGAAAATACAGGCGCTTCAAATTTGTTTTATTGCGCAGTTGGGGTAACACCAGCAACACATCCGACCCACGAGTAGTAATGATATAAGGAGTACTAATGACTAAACCCCATAAAGAATGTGGCGTGGCAAATAAGATGTGCACCAAATCTATTTTGTGCATCTGTAATTGCTGGCGCAACCACAGAGCCGACCGGAGAAAGGGGAAAATATTCCTTATAGAAAACGTGTTTAAATAGCCTAAGTAATAAATGCCGTATTCACTATACTTTTTCTCTATTTCTGATGGGGACAATGAAGCGGGTAGGTTTTGCTTCTCTGAAACGAAGAATACTTTAAAATCTGCCCGGTTAGCAAAGTGGTTCATCCATTTATGATCGTGGATGGAATCGTATGTTCCTATGTATAAAACATTCACACTTCTATCAATTAGTTAACTCGGTCAAAGTTTTTAAAATAAACCCGGTTATCATCAATTTCGGCTCCCTTTTGCAAAAAGTATTCTAAGAGTTCGGAAGTATAGCAAGAGTTGGTGTCATGCTCTTTGTTTATTATAAAGAACGCTTCTGCTCCCTCATTGCAGAGGTTTTGTTTCAAATTTCGCAAGAAAAAACCCCACTCTTTGATACCCCAAAGCTCTTTCGTCCTATGCCCATTGAAATAGGTATGAAATCCGGTCACCACATCAAACTTGACATCAAATTCCGGTATTTCTTCAAAAGCCTTAACTGCGTATTCTCTTCGGGGAATATTTAGATAAGCAATTAACTCATTGAAGATAGGATTAAAGCCGACATCTATGGTGCGAACCTTGTGCCCATAGAACATACACACATAGGGGAAATAGCCGTTGCCGGTGCCAATATCTAAAATAGTTTTTGCCGGGCCTTTTTTATTTAAACCGAGCATGTAAGCTCTCCAGATATTATCCAGAAGCCAGGGCTTCACATTCAAATATTTGCTGTAACCGGGATAGGGATCATAGTCTTTGTATTTATTGACTATCTCCCGAAATTTCGGAGTTCGGATTCGGGATAAAAGAGAATATAAGTCAATAGTTACCTTGAACTTTTCTATCGCTTTAAGGACAATATTTCCCTCTAATGATTTTTTATATCTGGTAATGCTCTCGTACTTGTTCATAGATTAAATTTGGTATAGTTTGAGCAGTTCATCAACATACGGAGCAATGTCATATTTTTTTACGCTTGTTATCGCATTCTTACTAACCCTGCTGTAAAATTCAGGCGACTGACTAAGTTCAATAATCTTTTCTGCAAACATTTGCGGATTGAACTCCTGAATAATGTAGCCGTT